>JANMHK010000524.1:0-14075 GCA_031375135.1 Sphingobacteriales bacterium
GCAGGCTGGGACAGGTCCAAGAAGGCGTTTAAGAAATACTATGACAAGGACTCGACATACCGGATCGTTGACAATAGAACGGCGGAAGAAGGCGAGGTCACCAATGTAGTCACTTACCAGAAGGGTGCTTGTATCTTACTGATGCTTCGGGATATGATCGGCGAACCTGCCTTCAGGAAAGGGATCCGGTCGTATTATGCAACACATATGAATGCCAATGCCAGCACCGATGATTTTAAGGTGGCCATGGAAAAAGCTTCGGGACAGAACTTGTCGGCCTTTTTCGATCAGTGGCTGCACCGGGGCGGGCTTATTAAAGTTCAATCCACCTGGGCGTATGATGCGAAGAAGAAAGAACTGGTGTTGACGGTGAATCAATTGCAAAATCCCGATGAGTTATACAGTTTCCCGCTTGAGTTGGCGATTGCAGTTCCCGGTGCGCAATCACCGGTGGTTAAGAAGTTGAATATCTCTAAACAAACGGAGCGTTTTGTATTTCCCGTAGCAAAAGCCCCATCGGCAGTAGAATTGGATCCAAGGAAGGTCTTGTTGGCCGAAATGGAGTTAAAGAAAATGGAGCCATAAATTTTTGAAATCCCCCTTACAAGCTTGTAAGCTTTTCTTCATGGTATAGTGTAATGGTAGTTTTGTTATTCATTCAGCCGTTGCTGATCTAACATTCACCTTAAAAGCTATTACAATGAAAAAGCAGAAAACAATTTACCAGCTGATCGTAGACAAGAGCGGTTCTATGGCAGATGTGACCCATCAAACCATTACCGGCTATAATGAGCAGGTGCAGCAGATCCAGTCGGTGCAGCGGGATTTTCCGGAGCAGTTGATCACTGTGGGGTTAACAACCTTTAATGGGAAAGTCGATCACCATTATCTTGGTGTTCCGATGATCAACGCATCCTGGCTGGATAACAAATCCTATATCCCGGACGGCAGTACTTCCCTATATGATGCCATTGGATTCTGCGTTCAGAAACTTGAGCAGCAGCAGGCCCTTGATTCGGCGGATTTTGACACTACCGTTGTCGTAATAATTCTTACCGATGGTTATGAGAATTCATCCAGAAACTTTAGATTGGAGGATATCAAAAGAATGATCGTCAGGTTGGAACAAACGGGTAAATGGACTTTCAGCTTTATTGGCGCGACGCTGGATGCCGTAGAAGTGGCTGCGCAGATGGACATCAAGGCGCAAAACAGTTTTTCATTTCAGAAAGAAGCCATGCAATCGGAAGTTTGGGATAAAGTGAGCCGAAGTGTAAGAACCTATGCCAACAAGCGCAGGAAAGGAGAGGACCTGGACAATCTTTATAGGGAACCATGAAAGTACATCTGATCAAAAGCAGGGAAGTTGATGCCGAGTTATTCACGCGAGTGGTAGACTTATTGGGGGCCGTACCAGGCCCCCTTAGTTTCCATTTTTCTGCCAATCATATCGTCGATTTTGAGCAGGATGAAGTGTTTCTCAAAAGCATAGCATCGAGGCGCGGTTTTGAGCAGTTGGAAGACGTGATGATCAATTATAGTTTGTCTTCCCGGTCGTTTCCTCTGGAGCGTCAGACGGTTACCTGGCAAACATTGTTTTCCAAAGCGGCTAAATACAGGACGGCCCATAAGATCCCTCCGGATGAGTTCGTGATCCTCTTGACGGATATCCCGAACAAAAGCAATTGGTTCGCTACGCTGGACGAGAAAATGCCTTATGATGGGTTTGTACATACGGCCGACTGGGATTATTTTATTGAATGTCCACCGGCTTTTCCGATTGCCTATGAAGTGATGGCCCTGATCCTGCAGAAGCATATGTTTGACGGTCAGCAGGAGATAAGGGGAAGTGCCCATCAACCTGCTATTGGCTGTGTCAATGATCTTTGTATTCAGAAGAACGAGATCATATTAAAACTGAGAACGGCCGATATCTGTAAGCAATGCATGGCGCTGCTTAAACCTAACCTTCCGGTATTGATCATTCGGCAATCGCTTAGTATTCTTGAATCCCTGCGCTTAAAGATGTTGTATGGGCAAAATTTCAGACAGAAATCGCCATTGAGTAAGTTGGTGATACATCGTTTCAAACCCTTCCTGCTGCCCGGGTTTGGCAATATCCAGGTGCGCCTGCGTCCGTTGGAGAAAGCATTGTATCTGCTTTTCCTCGCACATCCAGAGGGCATTTACCTGAGCAGTCTGGCTGACTACCGCGAGGAGCTCTATGAGATCTATGCTGCCATCGCCAATAGTGGTTCTGTTGAAGAGATGAAGGCCAGGGTGCACGACCTGACCAATGCGCTGAGCAATTCTGCCAGCGAAAAGATCTCCCGCATCAAACGCTGTTTTGAAGAGTTGATCGGCGAAGAACTGGCTGCTCATTATTATATTCAGGGTGCAAATGGTGAGCGCAAGATGATTGCATTGGATCGGGGATTAGTGATCATGGAATAGCCAGGTTTAGGTCAGGTAACCGTAGGGTTATTCAATGGATACTATTCATATCCGCTGCGAATGATCGTAAGGATCATTTTGAAGCGGCCGTTCGGTTTGATGGAATTGGGGGCATGGGCGGGTATGATGATGCCCTGTCCCGATTTTAGCACGTTGGAAACTTTATTGATCACTATTTCTGCCTTGCCTTCAATGATCTGTGCAAATGTATCAAAGGGTGAGGTTTTCTCAGTCAGGCCCTCTCCGCTGTCAAACGACATCATGCTGATATTGCCGGTAGATTTCTTTATGATTGTTTTGATGACCACAGCATTCTCCATATACTCAATGATCTCCACAATGATATGAGCTTTGGATTTTTCCATTTCTGCACTTACTATTTTGGGAAGAATGCTCTTCTTTTTTTTTGATGCTACTTTCTTGATCATCGTAATTTTTTATTCATGTATTAACATCCCGCTTTGCAGACCCCTGGCTTAAAACTGGATGTTTAAATATTATCTAGCATTGTTCGGCGTTTCTCGCGCAGCATTTTGAAGTGCGAAACAGTAAGGCCGGTTACTTTCTTAAATTGTGCAGATAAATGGGCTACGCTGCTGTAATGCATCAGGTAGGCAATTTCTGTCAGGTTAAGCTCATTGTACACGAGGAGTTCCTTAACCCTTTCAATTTTATGAGAAATAATGAATTGCTCAATAGTTGTTCCCTGCACAATAGAGAAAAGATTAGAAAGGTAGGTATAGTCGTGGGATAGCTTTTGGCTCAGGTATTCTGAGAAGTTTACACTCAGCGGTTCTTCGGAGTAATGAACTTGCTCTACAATAACATTTTTTATGCGTTGGATGAGTACGCTTTTTTTATCATCCATTAATTCGAGGCCCGATTTGGAAAGTGCCTGCCTTATTTTTTCACGCATGGCTGCGGAAATGTTTTCAAGGACGGTCGCTTCTCCCAATTCCACGTGGCTGTAATGAAGGCCAAGTCGGGTCAATTCATCCTTTACCACAATTTTGCAGCGGATGCAGACCATATTTTTGATGTAAATTTTCAAGGCAATCTTCCTGTGAAAACTTCACAGCTATGTAAGCTACCAATAAAGGGCGAGCCATCCCAAAAACTTGTGAATAATATGAATTATCAGGTGGTATATTACAAAGGCGGCAATTCTCTTTTTACTTTATTTGTTATTTTGAGTGATTTTGAAATTTATGATCGAAGTGAAGTTGCCCCCTGATCGTAGGCGAGAGTTGATATAAGAAGAGAAAAATTCAATAGGATGAAGGTTCGCGCAAAACGGGGGCCATTGTATTCGGGATAAAATAGAGTAAAAATGAATATCACTAATGTAATGCGTAAGGAGATTAGTCTCTTGGTTATTTTTCTTATTTCCGTTATAGCCGGCGTCGCTCAGTCACAAAAGGGTACTCATCAGGCAAAGAACATTCTTGTTTTGTATAGTGACGACCAAAGCTATAATACCCTTCGCATTCTTGGGAACAAAGAGATTCACACACCTAACCTGGACAAACTTGCACAACAGGGATTGGCCTTTACCCAGGCTCATGTAATGGGTGGTCACCAGGGTGCTGTTTGCGTTCCCAGCAGGGCAATGCTGTTGACAGGTCGGTATGTAAATCGCTTGCCTGGTGATGGGGCAATCCTTCCCGATAGTATCATCAGTTTGCCGGAAGTTTTGCAAAAGAAAGGGTACGCCACGTTCCATACCGGGAAATGGCACAGCGATAAGATTTCCCACAATAGATTGTTTAATACCGGCGACAATATCTTCCTTGGTGGAATGCATTTTCCAAAGGACGGCGGGCAAATTCATCCTTCCGTTTATCACTATGACAGTACAGGCGAATATCCCATCAAGGCAAGCTGGCATAGCGATACCTTTAGTTCCCAATTGTATGCAGACGCGGCCATTAAATTCTTGTTGGGCAGTGTGGCAAAAACTACGCCTTTCTTTTGCTATGTAGCATTCACATCTCCGCATGATCCTCGAACCCCGCCGAAAAAGTATAAGGAGATGTATAATCCTGCAAACATCAGCCTGCCGCCTAATTTTTTACCCCTACATCCATTTGACAATGGCGACTTGAATGTACGGGACGAAAACCTCATACCGCGGCCTCGTTCCCAAGCCGATGTAAGAAGAGAGATTGCATTGTATTATGGGATGATCAGCGAGATGGACGAGCAGGTAGGTCGCATTCTGGACGCTTTAGATAAAGCAGGGTTGCGAGAGAATACTGTTATCGTTTTTGCGGGGGATAATGGTTTGGCAGTTGGTCAACATGGATTAGTTGGCAAACAGAGTTTATACGAGCATAGTATCCGTGTACCCATGATCATTTCAGGACCGGGTATTAAGAAAAATGAAAGGTCTAATGCATTTGTGTACCTCAGTGATATTGCACCAACTTTATATGATTATCTCGGTGTTGAGAAGCCTGCTACCGTTGAAGCGAAAAGTTTGTTGCCCATTTTATTTGATCCCAAGAAAATGGTCCGACATTCAATATATAATGTCTACGGTCATTGGAGCAGAAGTTTGAAAACGTCCGATGGATTTAAGATCATTGTTTACAATGTAGACGGTAAAACCACCACCCAGTTGTTTAACTTGATAAAAGATCCCTGGGAAATGCATGATCTGTCCGCCGATGATAAGTTCGCAGGCAAAATATTGGAAATGCGGAGTATCCTTAAAAAAGAAATGGCCGATGCCTATGATGATTTGAATATTGATTTGCCAGATTGGGGTAGAAAACCGAATCAGCGGCCATACGGCAGTCGGATATAAGTTATCGGCATTTGATGCTATGTTTTCAGATAGGTCGTAGTTTGGTCTTAAATCTATTAACATGGAGCAATACGCAACATTGGTTGAAGCCCTCAATGGCTTGAGAAAAGAAGGTTATACGGAAGATTTTAACCTGCTTGAAAACTGCCTTGATGCTGGCCAATTCAAGATCTTTCACGACGAATTTGAAGTAGACAAATATTTCAGGTTCGATGTCGCTTCCGACGCGGCAGATCAGAGCATTTTGTATGCGATATCCTCTCCCAAATACGAGTTGAAAGGTGTGCTCGTGAATTCCTATGGTACCTATTCAGATGCTATTGCGGATGAGTTAATGGATAAATTGAAAATGGGTTAGCAGGACTATAGGCAGGTAATCGAGTGGATTAGAGTTATAGATCATACCCCATGGGCAGCTTGATCATCCGCGATGTATTAAGCGACAAAGTTTATCGGTTCGCCTTCTTGATTTCATTGATGGCTTTATCGTCCAGCCCAATATTGGTCAATACAGAGACGATAAAATCCGTCTTTTGTCTGGTATAGATTTCTTTCGTCATCCCTTTTTCTCTGCTCAAACTCAATTTAAGCGTGGCATATTCGGTGGCAAGTTTTTTATCACCTAACAAAGCATCCCGAAATAGAAGATGATTCTTCAGTGCCAGGCTGTCGGAATAACAAACATAAAGGTGATGTTCCTGCCATTTTTTATTGTCTTCTGTCTGAGGGGTCCATTCGGTTCTCTGTCTAAATGTAAATCGTCCGGAAATTCCTTGTTCTCCTCTATTTATATATCCAAGTGTTTCAAGCCTATCAGATACTTCGTCAAGAAGTCTCTCGTCGTTGATGATGATATCTATGTCTAAAATTGGTTTTGCAAAAAGGCCAGGTATGGCGGTACTTCCTATGTGTTGAATATCTATTTCGAGCCCGTGAAGTGTCTTAAGGAAAACAGCTTTGAGGCTCTCGAATTCCGCTTTCCAGTTTGAATGATATGGCTCAATAAAATGATTCATTGTGGATCTGCGTCTTCTCTAAAACAACAATGTCTCCATAAGGAGACATTTTGCGGACCGGACGGGACTCGAACCCGCGACCTCCGCCGTGACAGGGCGGCATTCTAACCAACTGAACTACCGATCCGTTCCGTTTTCGGGAGGGCAAAGATAGGGTTTTTTCATTTTTATCAAAATTTTACCGGTAGAACGCGGAATTAAATAAAATGCAGGCCGGTTAAGTTCTTTGATTCTTTATAGCTTGAACCATGAAATGGCATATACTGATGGCATCGGTCCTTATTGGTAGTACCGGGTTTGGTCAGCCTGTTTGGTCCGACAAACCCTTTCTTAAAACAAAGGAGAATCCCATTATGGGTGCTGACTCCAGCTTTAGTTTTTTCTGCCCTATGCAAGGGAAGACAGTGCAGTGGCAACGCGCAGATGTATTCAATCCCGCCGCCGTAGTTAAGAACGGAAAGGTCTTTTTACTGTTTCGTGCAGAGGATAATCCTAAGGCCGGGATAGGAGGTCGTACTTCCCGGATCGGACTTGCAGTGAGTGAAGACGGCATTCATTTTTCGAAACACGAAAAACCAGTCTTGTATCCTGATCGGGATGATTTTTCAACCTATGATTATCCTGGCGGTTGCGAAGATCCAAGGGTAGTGGAAACTGAAGACGGGAACTACGTTATGGCCTATACCAGTTGGAACGGTAAAACAGCCAGGTTGAGCATTGCGTTTTCGCGCGACCTCTACTCTTGGGTAAAGAAAGGTCCTGCTTTCACAAATGCCTATCGCGGGAAATATATGGACCAGTGGTCGAAGTCGGGCTCCATCATCACCGCCATGAAAAACGGGAAGCTGGTGGCGGCCAAGATCGATGGTAAATACTGGATGTACTGGGGCGAGCATTTTATCAACCTGGCCTGGTCAGATGATCTGTACAATTGGAACCCGCTCGAAAAAAACGGTAAACTCAAGGAACTCGTCAATACCCGAAAGGGAAGGTTTGACAGCGACCTGACTGAGTGTGGCCCTCCTTCCATCATCACCGACCGCGGCATTTTGCTCTTGTACAATGGCAAAAATGCCAATGATGCCGAAAGGGCTTCGCCGGATATTCCTAAAGGAACTTATTCGGTAGGGCAGATCCTGTTTGATCCCAGGCACCCAGATAAGGTCTTGTCCAGGTCTGAGAAGCCTTTTCTAAAGCCTTCGCTGCCCCATGAGATCAGTGGCCAGTATGCCGCGGGTACTACGTTTTCCGAAGGGCTGGTCCTTTTCAAAGGGAAATGGTTCCTGTATTATGGAACGGCGGATTCTTATGTAGGACTGGCCATTAAGGAATGAAGAGGGCTTGATTTGGTGTACCATACGTTGATGTGGAATTCCCATATCTTTGAATTTCATCAATTGGAAAGATAATGCCGGATTTACAGAACAGGCAGTTCCTTGAATTTGAAAAACCGATCAAGGATCTATACGACCAGATCGCGCAGCTGAGGGTAACCGCGGAGAAGAACAAGATCGATCTGAGCGATTCAATTGCCCAACTGGAGCAGAAGATCATGGAAAAACGGAAAGAGATCACTGAGTCTCTGACCAATTGGCAAAAAGTGCAACTTAGTCGTCACCCCGACCGTCCCTATACCCTCGCTTATATCAAAAGGATGTGCGAGAATTTTATTGAATTACATGGCGACCGGAATTTCAGGGATGATAAAGCGATCGTGGGTGGGTTTGCCCAATTGGCGGGTGAGACTGTGATGATCATTGGTCAACAGAAAGGAGTGAATACCAAAATGAGGCAGTTGCGGAATTTCGGTATGGCCAATCCTGAAGGCTATCGGAAAGCCCTGAGGTTGATGAAGCTTGCAGAGAAATTCAATAAGCCCGTGATCACCCTGGTGGATACACCGGGAGCTTTTCCGGGTATTGAAGCCGAAGAGCGGGGCCAGGGTGAAGCCATTGCCAGGAACATTTTTGAAATGCTTCGGTTAAAGGTTCCGGTTATCTGTGTGATCATTGGAGAAGGAGCCAGCGGCGGTGCGATGGGCATTGGTGTAGGAGACCGCGTGTTCATGATGCAGAACACCTGGTATACCGTGATCTCACCTGAAAGTTGCAGTTCTATTCTCTGGCGCAGTTGGGATATGAAAGAAAAAGCAGCCGATGAGCTGAAGCTTACGGCTGATCATATGATGAAGTTTGGACTGGTGGATGGCATTGTTCCGGAACCCCTCGGCGGAAGTCACTGGGACTATGATGAGGCGGCAAACCTGTTGAAAGAATATCTTTTACCTGTGCTTGCCGAACTCAAAAAGATTTCGCCGGAAGACCGGCTGAAACAGCGGGTGGTCAAATTCAGTAAAATGGGCTTCTGGGAGGAAGCTTCCGTATAATTATAACTCATGTTGGCAAAAGATTTCAGGGGTACCGGAGTGGCTATTATCACTCCTTTTTTAGCAGATGGCAGCATCGACTGGCCATCATTCAAAAAATTGATCAGTTTTCTTACGGCGGGTAAGGTGGAATACCTCGTAGTGATGGGCACTACAGGGGAAAATGTCACCATTTCAAAGGAAGAGAAACAGGAGATTTTCAGTTTCGTCGCCAGTGAAAATGCTGGCAGGTTACCCCTCGTGGCTGGCATCGGCGGAAACAATACGGCAGAAGTTATGGAAGGCCTTAAGAAAACAGATCTGACGGGCTATCAGGCCGTGCTATCCGTGAGTCCTTATTATAATAAACCCAACCAGGAAGGCATCTTCCAACATTATAAAATGATTAGTGAAGCGAGTCCGCTTCCCGTGATTATGTACAACGTGCCCGGAAGAACCGGCATGAATGTATCTGCAGAGACAACCGTTCGTATTGCAAGGGAATGTCCTAAGGTGATTGCAACCAAAGAAGCCTGTGGCAATTTTGACCAGATCATGCAGATCATCAAAAACAAGCCCCCTGGATTTGAAGTGATCAGTGGTGACGACGCGATCACTTTACCTATGATCGCGCTTGGTTCCATTGGAGTGATCTCAGTAGTGGGAAATGCCTACCCGGGCAAATTTTCAGATATGGTCAGGGCCGCGTTGGATGGCAACTATGCTGCTGCTCGTGAAGCGCATTATGCATTGATCGATATCATCAACTCCTTGTTTGAAGAAGGCAGTCCCAGTGGCGTTAAGGCGTATCTATCCGAAATGGGAGTATGCGGCAATTATTTCAGGATGCCGGTTTATCCAGTTAGTGAAAGGCATTTCTCGAAGATCAAATCGCTGATGCAGGATTTGTAGGCAGGTTACATCTTGATCGATTTCATCCAGGCTAAAAGTTTCGGGGGCCATTGAACATCTGATTGTTTGTTGTTCATGCCGAAACCATGACCACCTTTTTCCACCAGCACTACTTCAACCTGCACCTTGTTCTTTTTAAGTGCATCAGCATACACTACTGAATTGCTAAAAGGCACCGCCTTATCATCTTTAGCATGGGCAAGAAATGCGGGTGGTGTTTTTTCAGTGACCTGGAGTTCATTGGAAAATCTTATTTTATTTTCTTCCGATGGTTTTTTGCCGATCAGATTTTCCCTTGACCCTTTATGACTTATACTGTCAGTAAAGCTGATGACGGGATAGATCAGAATTGAAAAATCTGGTCGTACTGCTTTTGGTTTTTTACTGTATTTATAAAGTGTAGAGGCAGTAGCTGCAAGGTGACCACCGGCTGAAAATCCCATTACACCTATTTTATTAGGATTGATTCCATATGCCTTGGCGTTTTCCCTCACCAAGGAAATGGCTTGTTGAGCATCCTGTAATGGACCGGCCGCTGGATCGGTCATGGTTGCGCTATCTGGCAAACGATATTTTACTACAAAAGCCGCGATCCCGTTTTCTGCGAAAAAGGCCGCCACATCCCAGCCCTCGTGCTTAATGGCATTGATGCGATATCCCCCACCCGGGAAGATGATCACCGCAGTGCCCGTTGCCTTGCTTTTTTCCGGCAAGTAGATCTGTATGGTAGGAATTGTCACGTTGGAAACTCGCACTATTCCATCTGCTGCCGTGTCGATTTTTTCTTTATTTGGAGTTGTAATAGCGCCAGGTATTGGACCGCTGTACAAGGGGATCGTCTGTTGTGCATTTGACATATAAGTCATGGATATGAAGGAGAGCAGCAATAAGATTTTCATGTGTGGAAACTATCCTACAATATACGTGGTTCCTTCAATTGCCAGTTCCGTGCTTGGAAAAATAGCGGCGGCCTCTTCAAGGAAGGGGCTCAGGTCTGTGTACTTGCTGCTGAAATGCCCGAGTAGCAGTTTTTTAACGCCTGCCTGCTGTGCAATTGAAGCGGCCTGTGCAGCGGTTGAGTGAAACCTTGCTCCGGCCTTTTCTGCCTGGTCGTTCAAATAAGTGGACTCATGGTAAACCACGTCCGCGCCCTGGATCGTCTTACATAAGGCGGGTTCATAACGGGTGTCCGCACAGTAGGCGTAGGACCGGGGATGGGGCGCAGGCCTGGTGACCCATTCATTCCTCACCAATTCACCGTCCGGGCGTAAATAGTCCAGTCCTTCTTTTAGTTTTGGAAAAAAGGCAGCTGGGATTTGGTAAGCTTTTGATTGTTCCAGGTCTACTTTCCTGAGTTTTTCTTTTTCCCTGAACAAAAATCCCCAACATTCTATACGGTGGAAGACCTGGAAACAGGACACTGTCATTTTGGTTCCTTCCCAGATCATGGCTTCTTCCAGCAAGGGATGAAAATGCAGAGGATAGGAAAGTGTTGTGTCGGCCACTTTAAACACTGCCTCAAGGATGGGTTCTAATGCAGCGGGTGCAAACAGGTTAATGGGTTCGGTCCGGTTGGTAAGGCTTAAGCTGTTCAATAATCCGAACAGGCCGAAATAGTGGTCGCCATGCAAATGGGAGATGAAAATGTTGCTGATCCGGCTTCGGCGAATTTTAAAGCGGTTCATTTGTACCTGCGTGCCCTCACCACAATCGATTAAGAAAGTCTGGTCATCCAGGGTCAATACCTGGGAGGTAGGATGGCGATCGTGCATGGGCAGGGCAGAATTATTTCCGAGTATGGTGACAGCGAACATAGATCAATTGGCTAATTAGCTAATTGACTAATTAGCTAATTGTTTTATAAGGTGTTATTTTATTTGCGACTTTCCGATTAAACCCGTGGTTGCCCAATTAGCCAATGAGCTAATCAGCCAATGAGCTAATCCCTAAACATTTCCCGCTCAATTTCTTCCATCTGCACAATATCCATGGCTTCGCTTTCGGTGGGCGTCACGTTCATTGTTTCCAGCAGTTCCTGCTCGTCGAGCCATTTTTCCAATCCCGGCTGCAAACAACAAAATACCAAAGAATGATTGTTTTCATAACTGTTTTGCTGCATACCGCACAACTTTAATGCTGTGTCAAGATCCATTTGAGATACCTCAGCCAGGTTGACGATTGCATTTTTAACTTCATTTTTCAGCCACTGAGCAAACGTTTCCTCCAGTTCTTCTGTCATATTAGCAGTAAGGTCGGATTCAAGGATCGTTATGACATGGAATCTGTCTTTGGTATCAAGTTTGACCTTCATATTCACTTATGTTGAAACAATGGGTTTTTAAATATTGGGCTTTAATCATTGATCAGGCAGAATCCGACGGGATTTCTGATGAATTGACGGCGACTGAACAATAACTTGATTATCAGCCTCGGTTTCAACAACATAAGTCAAAATTATTCGTTATTATTGTAACGAGTCAAAAATTTAAATCACACCTCGAATGGATAACAACTTTTCGGCCCAGGTTAAAGAAATTATTACTTTTAGCAGGGAAGAAGCGTTGAGGTTGGGAAACGATTTTATCGGTACTGAGCACCTGTTGCTCGGTTTGATCAGGGAAGGGGAAAATACAGCCGTTAAGATCCTTAAAAACCTTAATGTAGATCTTTACGAACTACGAAAGGAAGTAGAACTCGCTGTTAAAGATAAAACAGGTAGAAATATTGCAAACATAAACAGCTTGCCACTTACCAGGCAGGCAGAGAAGGTCATACGTGTTACCGTGTTGGAAGCCAAGGCGCTGAAAAGCCCCATGGTGGAAACTGAACACCTGATGCTTTCTATCCTCAAGAACAAAGAGAATATTGCTACTCAGATCCTGAATCAGTTTGATATTGATTATGACCTGTTCCGTAACGAGCTGGGCGTGGTCAAAAGCAACGATGTAAGGAGTGAGTACACAGATGATAACGACGACGACTTCGATGAAGAAAAGCGCGGTTATCAGCAAAAAGCAAAACAGCAAGGTGGCGCTGCAAATGCGAAAAGCAAAACGCCGGTGCTTGATAATTTTGGCCGGGACATCACACGTCTTGCCGAAATGGGAACGCTTGATCCCATCGTTGGCCGTGAAAAAGAGATCGAAAGGGTGTCCCAGATCCTCTCACGCAGAAAAAAGAACAATCCAATTTTAATTGGTGAGCCAGGTGTTGGTAAAACGGCGATCGTCGAAGGACTTGCCCTGCGCATTGTGCAACGTAAAGTATCCCGCGTGCTTTTTGACAAGCGTGTGGTATCACTTGATCTTGCTGCGCTGGTAGCAGGTACCAAATACCGCGGTCAGTTTGAAGAGCGTATGAAAGCGATCATGAACGAACTCGAAAAGAACCGGGACGTGATCCTGTTCATTGACGAGATCCACACGATCGTAGGCGCAGGTGGAGCCAGTGGCTCGCTTGACGCGTCAAACATCTTCAAACCGGCACTTGCCCGTGGCGAGCTTCAATGTATTGGCGCATCCACGCTGGATGAATACCGTATGTACATTGAGAAAGACGGCGCTTTGGACAGGCGTTTCCAAAAAGTCATGGTAGATCCTCCAAGTGTTGAAGAAACCATGCAGATCCTGGCCAATATCAAATCTAAATACGAAGATTACCATAACGTGAGTTATGCGGATGAAGCGATCGATGCCTGCGTCAAGCTCAGCGATCGATACATTACGGATCGTTTGCTGCCTGATAAAGCCATTGACGTAATGGATGAAGTGGGTGCAAGGGTTCACTTGAAAAATATCAATGTTCCGCAGGAGATCCTGGACCTCGAGAAAAAGATCGAGGACATCAAGCAGGAAAAAAATAAGGTGGTGAAGAGTCAGCGTTTTGAAGAAGCGGCTTCACTTCGGGATAATGAAAAAAGATTACAGGAAGAACTGGAGAAAGCCAAGAATTCATGGGAAGAGGAAAGCAAACACAAGCGCTATCCTATTTCTGAAGAAGATATTGCAGAAGTAGTGAGTATGATGACCGGCATCCCAGTAAAAAGGATGGTGCAGGCCGAAACCGACAAGCTCCGCAATATGGCTATCGATATGAAGGGCATGGTTGTTGGTCAGGATGAAGCTATTTCAAAAGTGGTTAAAGCCATCCAGCGTAACCGGGTAGGGTTGAAAGATCCTAAGAAGCCTATTGGTACTTTCATATTCCTCGGTCCTACTGGTGTGGGTAAAACAGAATTAGCGCGTGCGCTGTCCCGTTATATGTTCGACTCTGAAGATTCTCTGATCCGTATTGACATGAGTGAATACATGGAGAAATTCACGGTTAGTCGTTTGATCGGTGCGCCTCCCGGTTATGTGGGATTTGAAGAGGGCGGGCAACTGACCGAAGCGATTCGCCGCCGCCCATACGCGGTGATTCTATTCGACGAGATCGAGAAGGCGCACCCGGATGTCTTCAATGTGCTGCTGCAAGTCTTGGACGATGGACGCTTGACCGACGGGCAGGGACGCACCGTGGA
>JANMHK010000536.1:0-2931 GCA_031375135.1 Sphingobacteriales bacterium
GCTACCTCGCTTTGAGGGCCGCATCATTGGAACCCCGCATAAAGAGGGTAATTGCATACGATGTAATGCTGGACTTTTTTGCCTGTGTCACATCAAGACGAGGTAAGGTTGCAGGGTATCTCACTAAAGGACTTATAGGCCTGAGATTGTCTTTTGTTGTTAATGCTTTTGCAAAGGTAATGATGCAAAAGGATCTCTATTCGCAATGGGGAATCACCCAGGGTATGTATGTTATGGCGTGTAAAACGCCTTATGAATTCTTTTTGCAACTAAAGAAATACAATGGATACTCAATTTCAGGTGGAGTGAAAGCGGATGTCCTGATCATGGCTGGAGCCGAACCTCATTTCGTGCCATTAGCTCAATTTTTTGAGCAATTAAAATTATTGACGGCTGCCAGGTCTGTTACAGGTCGCATCTTCACTGTACAGGAGCAGGCTCAATCACACTGTCAGATTGGAAATCTGGGGTTGGCGGCTGAGTATATGATTAGCTGGATTGAAGAAACCACTTTACAACTCCAACAGAATAATATCAGACAAAATAACGTCAAATGACAAAACTGAAAAACATTCTTACTTCGCCACCCAAAGAATATTCACAAAAGGAATTCAACAAAGAATTAACTGAATTTCACAAAAAGCTCTTTGAACTGCAAAATATTTTTTACGCCGATAGACGTTTTGCACTGCTCATTATTTTTCAAGGTGTGGATACATCAGGCAAAGACGGAACCATACGCCATGTAATGTCGAGCATGAACCCCATGGGCGTTCAGGTAAAATCTTTTAAACAACCAACGGAGGAAGAATCAGAACATGATTTTTTATGGCGGGTATATCCCAACTTTCCTGCAAAGGGAATGATAGAAGTTTTTAACCGTTCTTATTATGAAGATATAATTGTTCCAACTGTCGAAGAAAAACTTTCAAAAGAATCACTTGATCACCGGTGCCGGTTAATTAACAGTTTGGAGCAGCATCTTGAAATGAGTAATACGCATGTACTGAAATTCTTTCTGCACATTTCAAAAGAAGAACAGAAAAAGCGGATTAAAGAACGGTTGACCCAAGCTCACAAGCGATGGAAGTATACAAAGGAAGATGAAGCGGCAGCAGACAAGTGGGATGATTACATGAAAGTTTATGACATGCTCATCAACAAATGCAATGAGCATCCATGGCATATTATACCGGCAGATAAAAAATGGTATCGCAATTTTGCAGTTGCAAAAATTCTAACGAATCACTTTCAATCACTTCATCTCAAATTTCCTCAATCATAAAATCAAATGGTAAACAACATTCATTTCAAATAAAAAAACAGTTAAGATTATGAAAACAAGCACTATTAAAGTACACGACATGCTGTCGGTACTAAGCGTAGATGAAGTGGAAAAGCGGATTGGCGAAGTGCCCGGTGTAGAAAGTGTTACAGTAAATTTTGCTGCTGAAAACGCCACGGTCCGCTACGATGAAACCCGTATTGAGGCCACCGATATCAAGTCTGCCGTGCGCCAAAAAAGTTATGAGTCCGATGAACCGGATCAACCGGAAGTGAAGCCTGTAGAAGATAAAGCGGAAGCACCGGCCACAGTTTCTGCAGGCAAAACACCGGAGGAACCGAAAGCGAAGCCTGTAGAAGATAAAACAGAAGCACCGGCAACACCGCCTGTAGTAAAACCCCAGGAGGAAAAAGACAAGACAGAAACCATACCTCCGGCAGATAAAGAAAAGGAAGATGAACATGCTGGTCACAAAATGGATGAAATGTAAAATAATAACAATAGGGATTACCATGATCCTTTACCAGATACAAATAAACTTTGATGGCGCAGGCATTTTAAATAGTAAAACAATTAAAGATCATGAAAACGAGCAATATTAATGTACACGACATGCTATCAGTATGGAGCGTAGCGGAAGTGGAAAAGCATATTGGCGAGGTGCCGGGTGTGGAAAGTGTTACACTGAATTTTGCTGCGGAAATCGCCACGGTGCGTTACGACGAAACCCGTCTTGAGGTTGCAGACATCAAGTCTGCCGTTCGCCAAAGAAGTTATGAGTCCTCTGCGCCGGTGCATTCGGCAAACAAACCAGCAGAAGAGAAAGAGGAAGTACCTGCAATACCCCCTGTAGCGAAACCGCCGGAAGAAAAGGACAAGACTGAAACCAAACCGCCTGCAGAGGAAAATCATGATACAGTTCCACCAACCACAGCGGCAATTAAATCAGAAGAAAATAAAGCCGAAACACCGGCATCGCCACTGGTAGCTAAACCGCAGGAAGAAAAAGATAAGGCTGATACCGGCAAACCCACAACTATGGATCATTCCAAAATGGATCAATCGAAGCACGGAAATGCCCCAATGGGTATGGAAGGGCATGACCATAACATGATGATTGCTGACTTTAAAAAAAGGTTTTATGTGGTGTTGATACTAACCATTCCTATTATGCTTTTATCAATGATGATTCAAAAGTTCTTAGGAGTAAACTGGCAATTTACAGGTTCACAATATATTTTATTTGGTCTGTCAAGCATTGTATTTTTCTATGGCGGCTGGCCGTTTTTAAAAGGTTTTGTAAATGAAGTAAAAACGAAAAGCCCGGGTATGATGATTTTGATAGGTTTTGCTATAACAATTGCTTATGCATATAGTGTGGCAATAGTATTTGGATTAAAAGGAATGGATTTCTTTTGGGAACTCTCTACACTTCTACTCATAATGCTTTTAGGGCATTGGATAGAAATGAAATCCATAGCAGGTGCATCGAAAGAACTGGAATTACTGGTACAACTGATGCCTGCCGATGCACACATGGTAATGCCCGACATGGTGCATGATGTAAAGACCGAAACCCTAAAGGAAAAGGATATAATTTTAGTAAAGCCAGGCGAAAAAGTGGCAGCCGATGGAATCATATTAGA
>JANMHK010000014.1:0-5611 GCA_031375135.1 Sphingobacteriales bacterium
AGGAGATAGACCGGATCCGCGAGCGATTTACACCTCTCGTGAAGATCTGCAAGGAATACGGAACCGCTATGCGTATTGGCACCAATCATGGTTCATTGAGCGACAGGATCATGAGTCGTTATGGAGATACCCCCATGGGGATGGTTGAAAGCGCGATGGAATTTCTTCGCATTGCGCGTGCTGAGCAGTATCATAATATCGTACTGAGTATGAAATCCAGTAATCCGCTGGTGATGGTACAGGCCTACAGGATGCTGGTGAATACCATGAAAGAGGAGTTTGGGATATGTTATCCCTTACACCTTGGTGTTACGGAAGCGGGTGATGGGGAAGATGGACGTATTAAATCGGCGATAGGGATTGGGAGTTTGTTGGAAGATGGCATTGGTGATACCATACGTGTGTCACTGACTGAAGATCCTGAATTTGAGGTGCCTGTTTGCAGGGATATTGTAAGTCGTTATACCAAACGTGCGGAACAGCAGCAACCAGTGCCTGCGATAGATAAGTTGCCTTACGATCCATATTCACATAAGAGAAGGGAGACCATTTCTGTATCAAATATAGGGGGCAAACAAGTCCCCGTTGTTGTGTCTGACATGCTCGACAGAACTTCGATCAAGCCCGTCGATCTTGAAGTGATCGGTTACCGCTACAGTGAAGAGCTTGACAAGTGGAACATTGGTGATGCAGCAGCGGATTATTTATATACGGGAAACAGGATCTTAGATTTCAATCTGCCCGGTACGTTAAAAGTATTGGTGGACCATAGCACTTGGCTGTTGGCCCCTGATAAAGCAAAGTATCATCCGGTATTCCAGATCGAAGAGTACCACGCAGATGTAGAAAGGTCAGCCACCCTCAATTTTATTGTACTGGATGTGGCACGTCATAATGAGTGGGAACGGATCCTGTCGATGCTTGCCGCAGATCCAACGCTGGTGGCATGTGTGGAGAGTCGTGAAGCGCCATCAATGATGTTCGTACGTCGTTTTGTGATGGAGATGATGGATCGCAACATACAGTCTCCGATCATTATATGTGTAGAAACAGCAAATCTTTCCATTGATGAGCAGCTGATCCATTTCTCAACGGAAGCCGGTGCTTTATTTTTGGAAGGGATGGGTGATGGGATTTGGTTATGGAATCATATGAAAGATGTTCCGGATCTGAGGGTCAGTGGCCGCACTTATCTGGAAGTAAAGAATAATTTTCAATTTCTGAACAACACTGCGTTTTCGATATTACAGGCAACCCGTACGAGAATTTCCAAGACGGAATATATTTCCTGTCCGAGTTGCGGAAGAACCTTGTTTGATCTGCAGGAGACCACGGCGAAGATCAGGTCTTTCACGCATCACCTCAAAGGGGTTAAAATTGCCATTATGGGTTGCATTGTGAATGGCCCGGGTGAAATGGCGGACGCAGATTTCGGGTATGTGGGGAGTGGCCCTGGCAAGATCACGCTGTACAAAGGCAAGGAGATTGTAAAGAGAAATGTGGACAGCGAGATCGCGGTTTCAGAACTCATAGAATTGCTGAAAGAAAACAGCGCCTGGATAGACCCTCAATCCTAATTCATATCAATGCAAGTAGATTATCTGGTTATTGGCTCCGGAATCGCCGGCCTTTCATTTGCCTTAAAAGTAGCGGACGCGCAGCCCGACAGGTCCATTGTGGTGATCACGAAAACGATCTCCGATGAGACCAATACTAAATATGCTCAAGGTGGGATAGCAGCAGTATGGGATGAGGACCAGGATAATTTCAACAAGCATATTGAAGATACCCTTATTGCCGGCGACGGGTTATGCAGCAAAGCCATTGTAGATATTGTGGTTAAAGAAGGTCCCCAACGGGTTCGCGAGATCATAGAATGGGGAGCCAGATTTGATAAAGAAGATGACGGCGATTATTCGCTCGGAAAAGAAGGTGGGCACAGTGAGTCAAGGATCCTGCACTATAAAGATGTTACGGGCAAGGAAATGGAAAGAGCGCTGTTAGAATCTGTGAAGTCGAAGCCCAATATCAAGATCATCAATCATTGTTTTGTGGTCGATCTCATTACCCAGCACCATTTGGGTTACCTGGTGATGAAGTCAACGCCCGATGTGAATTGTTATGGCGTCTATGCGTTGAATCTGGAGACGAATGAAGTGGAGAAGATTCTGGCCAGGATGACCGTGCTGGCTACAGGCGGGAATGGTCAGATCTACAGAACAACCACTAATCCTGCCATTGCTACAGGCGATGGTGTCGCCATGGTCCATCGGGCTAAAGGCAGGATAGAGAACATGGAGTTTATCCAGTTTCATCCTACGGCGCTTTACGAGCCTGGGGTCAAGGGCCAGTCGTTCCTCATTACAGAAGCGGTTAGAGGTGATGGCGGTATACTCAGGAATAAATCAGGCGAGGCCTTTATGCCGAGGTACGACGAGCGGAAGGACCTTGCGCCAAGGGATATTGTGGCCAGAGCGATTGACAGTGAGATGAAGATCAATGGTACGGAACATGTTTGGCTGGACTGTACACATATGGACTACGAAAAATTCATTCATCATTTTCCGAACATCAATGAGAAATGCAAGTCCATAGGCATTGATGTAAGAAAAGATTATATCCCCGTATCTCCTGCGGCACATTATAGTTGTGGAGGTATAAAAACGGATGAATGTGCCCGCACTTCCATTCATAATCTATACGCAGTGGGGGAATGTGCATCAACAGGGTTACATGGAGCAAACAGGCTAGCCAGTAATTCTTTACTGGAAGCCATGGTATTCGCACACCGCGCTTATCTTGATGCCACCGAGAGGATAGAGAATACCAGTTTGCGGGAAGAAGTTCCGAATTGGAGTACGGCAGGAACAACAGAGCCCAGGGAAATGATCCTCATCACGCAGAGTCTGAAAGAGCTTCAGTTGCTGATGACGGACTATGTAGGTATTGTGAGAACCAATGTTCGTTTGGAAAGAGCCAGCAGAAGACTTGACCTGTTGCACGAAGAGACTGAAGAACTTTACAGGCAAACTGTAGTCTCGCCTCAGCTTTGTGAATTGAGAAACATGATCACTGTGTCCTACCTGGTTGTGAAAGGTGCTTCGTTCAGAACAGAAAGTAGGGGCCTCCATTACAACACAGATTATCCTTATAAGAGCAACCTGGTTCAGAATATCGTATTATAACATCAACATGTATTATCTCGTTTACGGCCTTTTTTATCTGTTGTCACTGCTTCCCTGGTTTGTGATGTATGCCATTTCAGATTTTTTGACATTCATGGTATTCAACGTAGTTGGGTATAGGAAAGATATTGTGCTGGCCAACCTGAATATTGCATTCCCGGAAAAGACGCAGGAAGAAAGGAATAAGATCGCAAAAGGATTTTATCGACTGCTGATGGATACCCTGGTAGAGGCCATTAAGTTGATATCGCTTTCAAGGGAGGGCCTTGAGAAAAAATTCACCGGAGATGCTTCGGTTTTGAATGAAGTGATGGATAGCGGACGAAACCTGCAGGTGATGGCGATGCATAATTTCAATTGGGAGATCGTGAACCAGGGCATCGTGTTGAAATTAAGGCATCCCTTTGTTGGTGTATACATGCCCATCAGGAATAAGATATTTGAGCGCCTGATGGTGGGGGTTAGGGCCCGGTACGGGACCTTGTTGGTAGCTGCCACCCGATTCAGGGAGGAGTTTCCAAAGTACCAACATACCCATCATATACTCGCATTAGTGGCCGACCAGAATCCCGGAGATCCCAGCAATGCCTATTGGTTCCCCTTTTTTGGAAGACTCACGCCGTTTGTCACAGGTCCGGAAAAAGGTGCCCGAATGAACGAGACGGCCGTATTATTTGCTCATTTCTTTCCCATCAGAAGGGGACATTATACGTTTACCACCAAGCTGGTCACCATGAATGCGGCAGAACTTCCCGAAGGTGAATTGACAAGGATGTATGTGGAGTACGTAGAAGAATGCATTCGAAAACACCCCGAGAATTATCTGTGGAGTCATCGGAGATGGAAACATAGTAAGTGAGGGAGTGTGCTAACCGGTTAACCGGTTAGATGGTTAGTGTGTTGGATTATTAGATTGTTTGTTAGTCTGTTAGTCCACCATGCGTTCCGCTTATTTTTTCACAAATAGTTTGTGTTTCACACACTCAGCATGCCTGAGACTGCACAATCACAATACTTAGTATCTCGAGGATCGTTTGGGATTAAACTCCAGTGGTAATAAGGATGTTGCAATCAATAACAACCCTCATATTTGCACTTTTTCGAAAGTGATCGCCCTTCCATCTTTTAAACACAGTGACTGCATAATTCTCTTCGGCGTAGGCCTCAATTGACTAATCCCCGCCGCGTGATAGCTATGGACTGGAACCTAAAGTAATAGTGAAACATGGAATTGGATAGCAGTAGTGGACTAACAAACTAACAAATGCTCTAACGGACTAACTCACTCATCATCTAACCGGCTATCTTGTTTACCGGTTAACTCACTAATCTTCCTATATCCGCCAACGACATTGCGAATGTTATGAATGCCTTGTTTCTTCAACAGGGATGAGGCGATCACGCTTCTGAAACCGCCGGCGCAATGCACATATATATTATCGGTCTCTTCGATCATGGCCATGGTGCCGGGATCTTTTAATTTCTCAAGTGGGAGGTTCTCTGCGTCGTCCATATGACCAGCTTCAAATTCGGTTGGTTTTCTCACGTCCAGTACCACTAGGTGTTCATCGAAGGGCAGGTCCATCAACAATTCATCCGGTTCCACGTTGATGAGCAGATCAACTGTTTCACCTGATTGCTGCCAGGCTTCAAATCCACCTTTCAGGTAGCCAATGATGTTTTCAAAACCCACACGGGTTAGACGCACTAGACTTTCTTCTTCCCGCCCTGGTTCAGTAACCAGGAGAATATCTTTATCATAAGGCAACAACGTTCCTGCCCATTCAGCATACCTTCCTTCTAATCCAATGAATATGGATTCAGGAACAAAGCCATCTGCAAATTCCTCGGCTGGTCGCGTATCCAGGATCACAAGGTCTTTGCCTTCCTGCTTCCATTGGATCAGTGTATCCACGTCTACCTGTTTCAGGCCTTTTTCGAGGATGGTTTCGAGGGGCGAATAGCCTTCTTTATTGATGCGGGCATTCAGCGAAAAATAGGATGGCGGGGCGCCAAGTCCTTCGGTTACCACCTTAATAAATTCTTCCCTGCTCTCTGCCAGGAGTGCGTAATTGTTCTCTTTCTCTTTTCCGATCGTGGTTTCGGTATCCGGGCCAATATTCTTACCGCACGAACTCCCCGGTCCGTGCGCCGGATATACGATCACATGATCGGGCAGGGTTTTGATTTTGTTCTGGAGTGAGGTAAACAGTAAAGCGGCTAATTCGTCGGATCCCAGGTCCCCGCTACTCAGGTCGGGCCGGCCCACATCGCCAACAAATAAGGTGTCACCTGTGAAAACACAGTGCGGCTGGCCGGCTTCATTGAACAACAAATAACAGGTGGACTCAAGGGTGTGACCGGGTGTGTGTAAAACCTTCAGGCGGAGTTTACCAATAGTATACTCCTGCCCATCAGTAGCCACC
>JANMHK010000022.1:0-4608 GCA_031375135.1 Sphingobacteriales bacterium
CTGGCATACCTTTACCTTAAACTCCTGGCCTAAGCGCAATATTGACAATTTGGCTTATTGGCTTGCCTTGGCAAGCCTTTTGACAGTTATCGTGCAGGGAAAAATCAACTAAAATGGGAGAAAAAGAGGCAAATGCCGGAAATTATCAATCAGATCAATCGGACGAAATAGCCATGGGTATCAATACTGATGATTCTATACCGGGATCTGAAAGGCTGCACGAGTCCATATCGGAAGGAAATGATGAAAAATCAGAATTGGCGTTGCAGGAGCAAAAGGAGAAATACCTCAGGCTTTATGCTGATTTTGACAATTATAAGCGTCGCACTGCCAAAGAAAAAATGGAACTGATCCAGACCGCAGGTAAGGATGTGATTCAGGGCCTGCTTGAGGTAATGGATGACATGGAACGGGCTGAAAAACAAATGGCAAACGCAGACCACATGAACATCGTAAAAGAAGGTGTATTATTGGTTTTCCATAAACTTCGGTCTTCCCTACAGGCAAAGGGGCTGAAGGAAATGGAGAGTATCGGTAAAGAATTCAATCCGGATATTCATGAAGCAATTACAGAAGTAACTTCGCCTGGCAATGAAGGGAAAATAATTGACCAGGTTGAAAAGGGCTACTATCTGAACGATAAGATCATCCGATTTGCAAAAGTAGTGGTAGGTAAATAAGTATTTGAAGGTATAATGACTAAAAGAGATTATTACGAAATATTAGGTGTTGCCAAATCCGCCACAGCTGACGAGATCAAGAAAGCATATCGGAAAGTAGCCATGCAGTTTCACCCGGATAGAAACCCGGGCGACAAAACCTCGGAAGAGAAGTTTAAAGAGGCCGCAGAAGCGTATGAAATACTAAGTGATCAGGATAAGCGTGCGCAATACGACAGGTTTGGACATGCTGGTGTGGCTGGCAACGGTCGCGGAGGATACGGCGGCGGTGCGGGCATGAATATGGATGATATCTTCAGTCAGTTTGGTGATATTTTCGGGGAAGATGTTTTTGAAAATTTCTTCGGCGGAAACGCCCGGGGCGGAAGGTCCCAGGGTGGAAGGCCAAGGGGTGCGAGAGGTTCCAATCTGCGGATAAAAATAAAACTGAATTACGAAGAGATCGCTAAAGGCGCTGCGAAAACGGTAAAGGTTAAGAAATACATTATTTGTACTACCTGTGGCGGCAATGGCGCGAAAGATAAGAACTCTGTTCAAAGCTGCGGAACATGTGGCGGAAGCGGCCAGGTACGCAGGGTGACCAATACTTTTCTGGGCCAAATGCAAACTGTGACCACTTGCCCAACATGCAGCGGGGAAGGTACAACGGTTACGCACAAGTGTAATTCGTGTAAGGGCGAAGGAAGGGTATACGGCGAAGAAACTGTTACCCTGGATATTCCAGCAGGTGTGCAGGAAGGCATGCAACTCAATTTGGGCGGTAAGGGTAATGCAGGGGAAAGAGGCGGATCACCGGGAGACCTGATCATCCTTATTGAAGAGGAACCACATGAACACTTACAGCGAGATGGACTTAATGTAGTATACGATCTTTATATTTCAATCCCGGATGCCATATTCGGAACCAATCTGGAGGTTCCAACCATCGACGGAAAAGCTAAGATCAAGATTCCGGCGGGCACTCAAAGTGGTAAGATATTTCGCCTGAAAGGCAAAGGATTTCCTTCGATCAACAATGCCTACGAAAAAGGCGACCAATTGATCCATGTAAATGTTTGGACGCCGCAGCATCTGAACGCGGAAGAAAAAAGCCAGATGGAAAAATTCCAATCTTCAGACAGCTTCACTCCGAAGCCTGAGAAGAACGAGAAGAGCTTTTTCGAAAAGGTGAAGGAGATGTTCGGCTAAGAATTCTTTTCTTCTTAACCGGTGCGTAAATTTTCTGTGCTTTTAAAACAAGCTCCAGGAACTCTTTTTGCAAATGATCAGACGTGTCAGCGGCAGCTTGCGTAATGGATACCAGCTCGGGCCAGCTTCCGTTTTTAACGAAGTCCGACTTCCGCAGCAACGCACCAAATAACGTAACGGCAGTAGTGAATCTCAGGAACGGTGTAGCCTTTTTGAAATCGGTGTAAATGAAGGGGCAGTCATACTTTGCGTACCTGGATATCTTAGTGCCCGGGCGTTCATAATGTATTCCAACAGAAGCAACATTTTTCGGACTGCCCCCTAAGGGAATGGCAGCCAGGTTCTCATCCGAGGGAACGATTTCAAATATGGCAATTACAGAATGACCGGAGCCGATTTCCCCACCCTCCAATACGCTTGATGAATCCGCCAGTGCAATGCGCTTGTTGTCGAATCCGATAAGCCTGTAAGACTTTACCAGGGCTGGGTTGAAATCCACATTCATATAGACATCATCAGCAGCAGTAAAAAGCGTTTGGGTCAGTTCTTTCACCAGTACCTTCTCACCCTCTTTTTCATTATCGAGATAGGCAAAATTCCCATTTCCTTTTTTGGCAAGGACTTCAATTTTAGAATCTTTATAATTCCCCATGCCTACACCCAGGCATGTAAGATAGATACCCGTTTGTTTCATTCGTGTAATCAATTCCTCTAACTGCTTTTCGCTGTTCTGGCCTATATTAAAATCTCCATCGGTGGCCAGGATAACACGATTATTTCCGCCTTTGATGAATTTATTTTGCGCCAGTTTATAGGCCTGCAAGATCCCAGCTTCTCCTGGGGTAAAACCGCCCGGGTAAATATCTTCAATGGCCTGGAATATTTTCTTTTTGTCGGCCCCACCCGTTGGCTGCAGCATAACGCCTACTACACTTCCATAAACAACGATGGACACAGTATCAATTGCCCTTAGATTTTCAACCAGTTTTCTAAAAGATGATTTCAACAGCGGAAGCCTGTTCGGCATATCCATAGATCCGGATACATCGATCAGGAATACTAGATTACTCGGCGGAACAAG
This sequence comes from Sphingobacteriales bacterium, assembly GCA_031375135.1. Taxonomy (GTDB): domain Bacteria; phylum Bacteroidota; class Bacteroidia; order Chitinophagales; family Chitinophagaceae; genus Pollutibacter. The sequence goes on from JANMHK010000022.1 coordinate 2,950, forward strand.
GTTCATATCCAGCTTACGGGTATTAACCTGTAGGTGCAGCAACTGGTTACCCACCGTCCACGGACAGGAACTTAGGGAAGCCGCAACAGAAAACATACTATCATGTTCAGGCTGGGTATAATTGAAGTTAAAATAGTTCAGCATTTCTTCAATGCGTACTCCATCTGGTGGAACTTCACTATTCAGGTTAATAAAGCGCCTGACATTACTATATGATGCCCGGTCAACATTCAGCACCAGGCTGGTGCTCGGATATTTTACGGCTTCTATGAATGGATTTTCAATCAGTGCATTATAGGTCTCGTCTCCCGCAGCCCATTTTTTTTCATCTGAAGCCTGCATATTGCCCGTCACAGAAAGCAGTGAATGCTTTTGCAAGCTCGCCGTGTAAGCCAACATCTTCATCGTAACAGAAACGAATTTTGTGGAATTGACTGCAAGGGCAAGTGTTTCATAACCCTCGAGTAAGAAACTCAGGCTGTCATTCATTTTTGCCGTGAGAATACCGAATGAACCACCGACGCCTGAGGAATAAGGAAGCCCTGTGGAATGCAGAATGATTTTTACATTCTGTAAACCATTGCTCTTCTCATCTTTCACTTCGCCCCGAATATAATACTGGGACTGCACAGAGATAGAAAGTAGGAAGAACACAGCAAACAAGCTATGTGTTCTGATCAGTTTCAAAGGCTTCGATTAAACCACCTGTAAAATTTCCGGTAGGTTGCGTCCGAGACCGTCATAATCCAGTCCATAACCAATTACAAACTTCTCAGGGATCGAAAATCCAAGATAGTCAATGTTTACCGGATATATCATACTTTCCGGCTTATGCAGTAATGCACAGATCTTCAGCGTCTTGGGATTTTGATGTTCCAGTTGTGGCAAGAAAGCATGCATTGTTCGGCCTGTATCAATGATGTCTTCGATGATCACAACATCCCTTTCGTGCAATTCTGCGTCAAGCCCGATAGAGGTAATTACATTTCCGGTTGAGCGGGTGCCTTTATAGGAAGCGAGTTTGATAAAACAAATTTCTGCAGGTATGGTGATATGCTTAAAAAGATCGGATGCAAACATGAATGAGCCGCTCAATATCGCGATGAATAATGGCTGCTTATCCTCGTAATCACGGTCGATCTCAGATGCCAGTCTTTTTACACAGGTTTGAATTTCAGAAGAGCTGATATATGGGCTGAACTGTTTATCGTGAACCTTGTAGAATTCCATCCGGGTGATTTATTGAACATATGCCAATCGAGGTCTTGCGGGACCCTGATTCTGAAGATAAAGCTTTTCTCCCGCAGCTGGTTGCATGTCAAGACTTAGCTGGTTGTAGTGCAAAAGACTTTCCAGCCGGATTCCTTGTTTTTGGCAGATCGTGTACAGGTCCTCACCTTCTTCAACAATATAATACTCCTTCTCGCCTTGTTTGCGTTTGCGTTGCAGGAAAACGAGCTGATCGGCAGGCAGTTTATGCTCTCCAACTTTAAGGTCGTTGAAGTCGAGGATCCAATTTGGATTTAATAAAAACCTGTCTGCAATATCTTTCAATGAAGTTCCCGCCTTGGCATAAATGACCTTGGTATTATTGATCCGGAACTCGCCCGAAGGATAATTTACTTTCTTAGCTGGCGGCGTTTTCATAGCTGTTGCCGA
>JANMHK010000058.1:0-14782 GCA_031375135.1 Sphingobacteriales bacterium
GCTGTTCCCAAGTATAGGGAAAGTGTTGGCGTAAACAAAAGGCCGCTGATATCTTTCCTGAAATAATCACCACTGAAGCTGAATTTGTTATTCAGGAACTTGATATCGAAGCCGATGTTATATTGGGTCTGTTCTTCCCACCTCAGGTCATCATTTTTGAAAGATGCGATGGTGGCGCCAATGGAGGTTGGCTCGTTCCCGAATGAATAGCCTGCATTCTGGCCCAGGCCATAAGCATACAGAAGTGTAGAGATCCTCTGGTACTGCGGGCTCACATTCTCATTTCCGGTTACGCCATAGCTACCCCTGATCTTTAGATAATCAATGAAATCAACATGGAAGAAATCTTCCTGGCTAACTACCCAGCCCAGTGACCCTGAGAAGAAATTAGCGAATTTGTTGTTCTCTCCAAAAGCATAAGAACCATCGCGCCTCACTGTTGCAGAGGCGAGATATTTATTTTTATAGTCGTAATCCACTCTTCCGAAATACGAGATATTTCTACGTTCGTACTGAAAAGATCCAACATCAAGCCCATTGGTGGAAGCTATGCCGGTAGCAGAGGAGATATCGGCAAAGGTCCAGGAATTGAACGGCACATCCTGGCGCGAACCGTTCATTGAATTCCCCGTGACGCGGGCCGTGGAGAAGCCCGCTACGGTTTGAAAGTTATGCTGCCCTACGGTGAAATCGTAGTTCGCAAAATTTTCAAAGGTGTAGTTGAAATAATTGGTTTTATACTCGTACACACTGTTATGTGAACCTGTTCGGGGCGAACCATCAGCATTCAGTGTTGAGTTGATATGTCCTGACCCGTAGAATGAAAGTGGCGTAAAGTTTTTGCCAGTCACATCCGTGTTGGTGTATCCCAACCTTGACGTTACACGCAGCTTGTCCCAGATATTGTACTGCAATTCCAGTTTACCGTAAAGTTTGCTGGTGTTGCTTTTATTATAGGTGTCCTGCAGTTGGGTCAGTGGATTGATGATCTCAGATTGTATGCGTGAACTTGTTCCGTATGTTCCGTAAACGTTTGGATCCGGATTAAGGATGGGCGTAGTAGGATCAAAATTCAAGGCGTTTGATACTACAGAATTGATCGCATTCTCTGAAACACCGGCACCTTTAATATTGGTGTAAGTGGTATTAACGATGAACTTCAGTTTTTTAGTGAGGTCGAAATTTAAGTTCGCAGTGGCGTTAACCCTGTCGAAATACGATTTTTCACCTCCACCCACGATACCGTCCTGTGCGAGGAAGCCTCCTGAAAGGAAGTAAGACATATTATTTGAACCGCCTCTTGCTGCAATCGTATGAGATTGCATAGGCGCTTTCTTGAAGATCTGGTCCTGCCAATTGGTTCCAACGCCCAGTCCGGAGATATTCGGGAAGATGAGTTGACCGCCGGAAGCAACACTGCCCTCATTGAGGATAGATGCATATTCCGTGGCGTTCAACACCCCGATGGTGTTCTGAACTTCCTGGATGGCATAGTTGCCATTATAAGTAAATTCCGTTTTCTGGTTCTTTCTGCCTGATTTAGTAGTTACAACGATTACGCCATTACCACCCTTCACTCCATAAATGGCGGTAGTGGCAGCATCTTTCAACACGTTGATGGATTCGATATCTGCCGGGTTGATTGAATTGAGGTCGTCCAGTGTCTGGATACTACCATCTACTACAACAACCGGGTCTGTGCCGGTGTATGAAGGAATACCCCTGATCAATACGGTTGGTTTTGCGCCTGGAGAACCCGGGCTGATGACGGTAACACCGGAAGCACGACCCTGAAGGGCTTCTTCGGCCCGTACGGGTTTAAGCTTCTCAATATCAGCCGCCTTTACGGTGGACACAGCGCCGGAAACTTTCGTCACTCGTTGAACCCCGTAACCGGTTACTACCACTTCTTCCAGTTTTGTTTCAGAAGTCTGAAGTACCAGGTTGAGGGGGCCGTCAGTGATCACGAATTCCTTAGTTTCGAATCCAACAGAGGAAACCACAATAATTTTTGCTGAGGGAGGAGCCACAAGGCTGAACATGCCGGCTTCGTCTGTCGTACTCGCCTTTGTTGATCCTTTAATAATAACAGTGGCTTTAGAAACGGGGGATCCTTTTGGATCCAGAACTTTACCCGCAACGGTTTTGTTTTGTGCCCAGGAGGAGATCCCGAACAGCATCAAAAGAGATAGAAGAAAGATCTTCTTCATGTCCTTTTTCATATGCAAGCTTTTGGTTGAGTTATAAAACCTGAAAAATTCAGGCGGGTAAAATTAAGCAGATGGAGTGGCGCCGCGATAAAATGTAGTACAACACGACTACATCAATTATCATTAACTATTTGATTTTCAATAAATAAAAACTACATCACAAATACATCAGGTTTTTCAGTAATCGTTTTAGCAATTATTTTATTTTATATATTGTGTCGTCTCAGCCCAAATCTCTCAGTTATTATGAACTGCCCCAACTAAAACCCATGGGTATAAAATACGCACTGATTCTGATACTTTTGGCCGGCCCGGTTTCCGCCCAAAACACGATCGGCATTCCCCTTATTGTCAATTACAGCAAGAACGATTTCAAGGCCGGAACCCAAACCTGGGATATCGATCAGGACGATAAAGGCAGGATGTATTTTGCCAATAATGAAGGCCTGGTCACATTCGACGGTACGTTCTGGAAAGTACATCCCTTGCCCAATAAGACCATCGTAAGGTCGCTGGCCATCGGGAGTAACGGGATGATCTTTGTAGGCGGACAGGGTGAGTTGGGGTATTTTTCCCCGGACGATCACGGCAACCTGGTCTATCAGTCGCTGATTCCTTTGTTACCAGCACGACAAAAAATCTTTGCGGACATCTGGGACATTGAGATCATTGGGGAATCCGTATTCTTCAGGGCCTCGGACCGGATGATCATGGAACTTAAAAACAATAAGTTCTCCCTCTATCCGCCCCTCACCGACTGGTTGTACATGAAAAATGCGGCGGGTAAATTATTTGCACAGGACAGGATCAATGGCCTTTACAGTTTCCGGAAGAACAACTGGCTGCCGCTGGTCAATAATCAATTGCTGAAGGGATCGGTAGTGTCGGGCCTGGTACCCTTAGGGAAAGACAGTATGATCCTGTTCACCTATGACAGAAGAGTGTTGTACCTGGTGAACGACAGTCTTTTTCCCAATCGAGATTACCAGCTGCCAGCATCCGCATTCAATTTTTTTCGGGTATCTGAAATGAACCATGGCAAATTTGTAGCTGGAACCGTGGCGGAGGGTTGCCTGATCCTTGATCACAAAGGTCATTTGATCCAAAAGATCTCCAGAACAGAAGGCCTTCAAAACAACAACGTACTCAGTGTCTTCATTGATAAGGATGAAAACCTTTGGGCCGGCCTTAATAACGGCATCAGCTTCATCGCCTACAATTCAGCCTTAAAATATATCACCCCTAATAAGCAGAACGAGGTTTCAGGTTTTTCTGTTCGGGTTTTTCATGACCGGCTTTATGTGGGTTCTTCGGATGGAACCTATTCAGTACCCCTGCCTGCAGGAAGCAAGGACCTGGGTTTTGTCAAGGGCGATTTCAGCATGGTGGCCAATAGCAATGGCCAGGTTTGGCGTTTGGACGAAGTCAACCAGACCCTTATGATGGGCCATAATACAGGTTGTTATACGATAGAAAACAACAAAGCCGTACAGATCAGTGCGGATCCCGGATGGCTGTTTATGCCCACCAGTCCGGTACCCCCGTCACAAACAGTACTCACAGGCACTTATACAGGTTTGAAAAAATTTCAGTACCGCAATGGGCAATTCAAGGACATAGGCAACCTAAAGGGGATCTATGAATCACTCCGATTTCTGACGATCGACAGCGATGAAGGGATTTGGGCCTCCCACCCATATCGGGGTATCTATCAGATTACATTGAACCAAGACAGCTCAGCCTACACAGCTACGTTATATACAGAGAAAGACGGGCTGCCTTCTGCCTTAGACAATCATGTATTTAAAATTAAGAATCGGGTGGTATTCGCAACTGTGAGGGGAGTGTATGAATACAACAAAGATCAAAAGAAATTCATCCCCTCAGGTTTCCTGTCTCCAATTATTGGAAGCACAGAAGTGAGGTATATGAACGAAGACGAACAGGGAAACATCTGGTTCTGCAGTGGAAAAAAAATGGGCCTGATCGATTTCAGTTTTGAAGGAAACGGCAAACCAAGGGTGATCTACTTCCCTGAAATCAACGGCCAGATTCTATCGGGTTTTGAAAATGTATATCCTTTCAACCGGGAGAATATTTTCGTTTCCTCAGAAAAAGGAATCATCCTGCTCAACTATGAGAAATATAAAGCCAATAAGCTAAAACTTTCAGTGATACTGGGCATAGTAAAAGCTACTGGTGTCGGCGATAGTATTATCTATGGAGGCTATGCAGAACATGCCCTTAATTTCAGTAGAAAACGAGCTTCGCTTCCCAACAAATTCAACTCCTATCATTTTGAATTCAGTTCTCCAACTTATGGTCTTCAAAAAAATGTGGAATACCGGTTCATGCTGGAAGGCTATGAAAAAAACTGGAGCAGTTGGACAAATAAGGCAGAGAAAGAATACACAAACCTTCCGTTTGGAGAATATACTTTCCATGTGAAAGCGCAAGACAATCTGGGAAATGAGTCAGCGGAAGCGGTTTATACCTTTTCCATCATGCCGCCCTGGTACCGGACAACCTGGGCCTACCTCGCGTATCTGATGTTGCTGGCCGGACTGATCTATGCACTCATCATCTGGCAACGCAGAAAACTGTTCCGGCAGGGGAGCATGTATGAAGAAAAGCAAAGGCAGATGAGGATCTTACATCAGCTGGAACTCGAGAAGAATGAAAAAGAGATCATCAAATTAAAAAACGACAAACTGGAAAGCGATATCTTACTGAAAACAAAAGAACTGGCCGACACCTCCATGCATTTGGTGGAAAGAAACGATGCCCTGATTAAAGTTAAAGAGGAGTTGCAAAAACTATACAAGAAATCAGACGAACACTATGACATTAAGAAGACTTTGATCTTATTGAGTGATATCGAAAAAAACGACGACAGCTGGGAAAAATTTGCCCTTCATTTTGACGAGATCAATAACAACTTCCTAAAGAATCTCAAACTGAAATTCACCAAACTGACGAATTCGGATCTCAAAATGTGCGCCTACCTGCAACTGAATTTATCTTCTAAAGAAATCGCACAACTGATGAATATTTCAGTCAGGGGTGTGGAGATCAGCAGATACCGGTTGAGAAAAAAACTGACCCTCAGTTCGGAGCAGTCTATATCAGACTTCCTGCAAAATCAGCGTCTGTAAGAAGGTGCATAAAAAGGGGGAAGACAAAGTATGCTCCATCTTCCCCCCTATTCTATATTAGCCGGACCACTAATCGATGACCACGGTTTGAGTTGTTATTTTTCCCATTTGTTTTCCCGACTGGAACACGGCAGCTTTAATGGTTGCCGTTCTTCTCAGGTCAAAAGGCTTGGTATAAGGTGTAGAATACGTTCCAGGATCACTCCCATCCACCGTATAAAAAATCTGCGGGCTATAGGCGTCAGTGGCAAAACTTACAGTGGCCTTACCAAGGGTATTGTCGATGGCAACGGATTGCCGCACATTATAACTGCTCTTTGCGTAGTTAATACTTTGCGCATCGTAACGCTGATATTGAGTGACCATGCGTTTTTTGAAATCTTCCCAGTCTTTTAAAGCCAGGCTTGTCCATGCCACTTCAGAAAGGGCAGCTAAACGAGGCATCAGCATATATTCAGCCTTATCAGTTGACTCAATGTATTCAGTCCAAAGATTGGCCTGAACACCTTGCACATGTTTTGCCTGTTCAGCAGTAAGCGCAGCAGGAAGAGGATCGTAAGAATACACGCGCTCCACCGTCAAATATCCACTGATGGCAAGGGGCTCAAGGGAAGGCTTACCCTGATAGTGATCAATGTACATGTGGGAATTAGGCGTCATGATCACGTCGTGCCCTTGCTTTGCTGCTTCAATACCACCGGCTTCACCTCTCCAACTCATCACCATGGCATTCGGTGCTAAACCGCCCTCCAGGATCTCATCCCATCCGATCAGCACGCGGCCCTTGCTGTTAATGTATTTTTCCATGCGCTGGATAAAATAACTCTGAAGTTCATGTTCATCTTTCAGGTTATTGTCTTTCATCCGTTGCTGGCAACGAGGGCATCTTTTCCAATTCGCTTTTGGACATTCATCGCCACCGATATGAAAATATTTTGATGGGAAAAGGGCAACCACTTCGTCGATCACATCCTGCAGCATCAGGTAGACGCTGTCATTGCCGGCGCAAAATACATCGTTGTGCACACCCCAGGTCTCCTGAACGTATTTACCTTTAGTCATGCTGCTCACGAGTGAGGGATTCTTTCCGAGATCGGTAGGCTCATTAGGAAAACAGCTCAGCGAAGGCATAGCGGCGATAGCAGCGGATGCATGGCCCGGCATTTCAATTTCAGGCACTACGGTGATATAGCGTTTTGCTGCGTACTGGACAATATCTTTCACTTCGTTCTGGGTATAAAAACCACCGTATTTAGTATTGTCGTTTCCGGTTCCGGGATGATGCCCAATGATGGTTCCATTGCGCCAGGCTCCTTTCTGAGTGAGTTCAGGATGTTTCTTGATTTCAATGCGCCAGCCCTGATCCTCGGTCAGATGCCAATGGAGGTAATTCATTTTATGGAAGGCAAGGAAGTCGATATACTTTTTTATGAAATCAGTTGGAAAGAAATGTCGGCCCACGTCCAGCATCACGCCACGATATTGAAAACGTGGTGCGTCTTTCACAGATACCAATGGCAGTGAGGGTGCCGAAGTATTTTGTGGAGGCAACAATTGCAACAGGGTCTGCATGCCATAAAAAGCCCCTGTTTCGTCGGCCCCGTTAATGGTTACACCATCTTTTTTCACTTCCAGGGTATAAGCCCCGGTATTGCCACCGGGGGTAGTCATTGCCAGTACAATGTTTTTACCCTTTACAGGCTTCTTACTTGTTTTAAGAAAAAACCCATAAAGTTGTTTAATATAACTGTTTAAAAAATCTGCAGAAGGCTGGAGCAGATCATTAGAAGTAACGATGACCGTCTGGGGAAGGATGGCAAATGAATCCTGACCAGCGGTTACAACCAGTTCCAGTGGTTTTGGAATGATATTGACCTGTGAGAATGCATTGACCGATAAAAAAAGCAACAGTAAGAAACAACATTTCAGCTTCAAAAATCTGACCATATTTAGAGTTTTTTTGGAACTTGGGAAGTTAGCGCAAAATCCTTTTCATTCCTGTTCAATCGTTTGATTAGTGTTTTACCTTGGCTTCGGCCATAAAAAAGAGGGCTTTCGGTCTGAAAGCCCTCTCGGAAAAAACTAATTTATATGATTATGGCTTTGGAATCAAAACCCTGTCAATCGCATGGACGATACCATTGGTAGCAATGATATCTGTAATGATGATATTAGATGGCCTGAATACATTGTTCGTCACGTTGCCAGAGCCAGTAATCTTTGGACCTCCGGTCAGGGTGATGGTAGTTTTACCGCCCAGGAACATGGTAGGCATCAGGTTATTGGTAAGATCAATCGAGAAAACCGGAGCATTAATTACATGGTAGCCAAGAATTCCGGTAAGCTGATCAGGCGTAAAACCGGCAAGGGAGGTAACACCCTCTGCAGCGAATCCAGCATTTGTTGGAGCAAAAACTGTAAAGGCGCCAGGACCACTTAACAGTCCAAGAACATTAGTAGATCCTGTACTCGCTTTTACCACTGCAGCTACCAGTGTAGAAAATGCGGGGTTACCAGCCGCGATCTCAACGATCGTTTGAGTTGGTGGCATGAGCACTTTATCAATCACGTGCACAATACCGTTTGAAGCAGCTACGTCAGCAATGATCACTTTTGACAGGTTCACGAACACATTACCTGAAATTTTGCGAACATATATGTTCTTCCCGTTGAGGGTAGGAACTGCAGCAGATGCAGGAACCGCGGAAGCAGGGATTTTACCGGCTACTACATGGTACAAAAGGATGGAAGCCAATGCATCTTTTGGAAGCTGGGTTACAGCAGCTGTAGATAAACCAGCAGCAATAAATGCATCATCTGTTGGTGCAAACAGGGTATAATCTGCATCCAGTTTCATGAGGGTGTTCATCAGGCCTGTACGGGCTAGTGCCACGGTAAGGATAGAGAACCTGGCCTGGCTCCTCGCAAATGCAAGTGGGTTTGAAGGTCCATCTGCCTTAGCGTTGCTGTTTGCAGTTGATGTATTTGATCTTTCCTGGTTTGAGGATTGGAGAAGTTTACCAATCGATTCGGTAACTGTCTGATCGGCTTTTGGCGCCTGAACTTCTTTCTGGCAACCGGCTAAAAACAAGAGGAACATGGGCAGCGCAATGACGAGTAACGTTGAGAACTTTTTCATAACTGGCAATTTTGGTGTGAATACTAACAACACGCACAGTTATATTTTGTTTACTCTTTGGTACTCTAGAATTAAACAAATTGACATTCGGACCCTTTACAATCTTGAAAATCAGGCATTTCGCAGAAAATTTATTTTAAAACTTTTTTTTTCACCGGGAAATAATCCCGCCCGAAAATCAGAAAGGGCTTATTTTTCTAATACTTTCTTCCAATCCTGCCTTCATAAAAGGCAGTTGTGGCAGGGATGAAAGGATTCTAAGTTCCTCGGTCAGGGTTGTTTCATTGTCGAGAAATTTAAGTATCCGGTGGGGCTCATTTCGTTTAAAAAGGTCAGTAAAAATGGCGTCCCCTTTAAGGGTGCCATGCGTGAGAATATTTAACATCACACTGTCGTACCAATCAAACCGGGAATATCCGTAACTATCATCGAACGGACTGGCGGTCTTCCGCAGAGATCGGATGATATTCGCTGTGTCTTTCTGAATAAATCTGAAGGTATAGCCTGAAGACCCTTTGGTTCTACCTCCCGCCGTGCCGATGTTCAAAATGGCACCTTCCCTTCTTTTAAAACGATGATTGGTCATGGGAATAATGCCAAACTCCTCTTCCCGCACTTCCCAGTTTTTTAAGCCAAGGGTATTGTTGATATGGTCAGTCAGACCTTTCTTGTAGTCTTCATCTTTCAGCAGGTCCGCAGTAAACAGTGTGTATTCGATCAAAGCATCCTGTGGTGAAAACGGCATCACGTAAACGAAGGTGGTGCCATGGGTTTGTGGTGGACGGAAATCCATTAAGGTTGCCTGGTCTACATTAAATGAAGGCGAATCTGTATGAATGATCCAGCCTTTGAAATGTTGCAACAGGTAGTACTCCCCTTTGGAATCAGGTTTACTAAAAAGGATGCTGTTGAACAGATAATCCGCTGAGTAGGTTTTGCCTGCGGCTACACAGAATGCTTTCCCATCTGCATTTCCTACTGAATCCACTTGCTGGTGAATGATCTCAAAGGCGCTGTCTTTACTTACAATCTCAAGGCAATACTTGAAAAAGTCGATCCCCCTGATCATCTTGTAGGTATATGGTGAAAGGCTGAGCAGTCCGGAAAAATCATTGTTATGGAACCAGGCCTTTTCCCACTTACGGAAAACGATGGGCTCAAATGGACCGGGAGTGGTTTCCCAAAAACACCAGGTACGATCGTTCTTGTCTTTCGGTTCCCGGTCGACCAACAGGATCCTTTTCCCTTTGGTTAGCCCGGCTTCCGACAATTGCACGGCCAGGCTGAGACCGGCACAACCCATTCCTGTAATGATATAATCATAAGAAGCATCAATCATGGCTCCGGCGCATATTCCACTTTTTTCCCTGCCATGAGCTTTTTGTCGCGCCTAACTTTTTCCCAGTATTTCTGGTGAACGTAAAGCATGCCAAAGCTTTCACCTTCTTCTTTATAGAGGTGTTTGTGGTGCATTTTGTGGGCCCAGCGAATAGCCCTTACATATGTGTTTTTACTGCGGGAAAACCATTTGAAGCGTTGATGAATGATCACATCATGGACCATAAAATAAGCAAAACCGTAAGCCATAATTCCAAATCCAATGGCTTGCAGCCACCAAATATGATCTTTTGTGCCGAAAGCAATACAAAGCATGCTTGGTATGGCAAAGATCACAAAGAAGGCATCATTCTTTTCAAAAAAACCTGGTTCAACCTGGTGATGGTCACGGTGGAGATACCAAAGAAAGCCATGCATCACCCATTTATGGGCAGCCCAGGTTGCTGCTTCCATGATAAAAAATGTTGCAGCGAGTACAAGAATAAAATATAACCAGGTCATATCAATAAATTCAATAAGTTCAAAGGTAATGGCTTTTTCAACAAGCATATCGGCTTGTTGAAGCGGGACTGTCTTAATTCGGTAAAAAAACAAGCAAATCATAAATTAGTTCTATGCTGCTATTACATCTTTTGATCATGCTCGCCTGGGCGGCTTACGGCCTGATTCACAGTTTGCTTGCGGCGCCGGCGGTAAAAAATAAACTTCGGATGGCGATGGGTAACTGGTATAAATATTACCGGCTTGTGTATAGCCTCATTGCGATTGTGTTGATCGTGTTGCTCATGGTATGGCAGGTCAGCTTGCCTTCCCCGGCGCTCTGGCATTCCGGACTGGCCAACCAGATACCGGGAGCAACATTGGCGTTGATCGGTTTTAGCGGAATGACCATCTGCCTAAAAAAATACCTGGTCTCCCCGGATGGGTTTGCCGACCTGTTTTTCGAGGGTAAGAAACCCAACCTGCAGAAAAATGGTTTGCACGGCATTGTCCGCCATCCTCTTTACCTCAGTACTTTTATTTTTCTTATTGGCCTTTTTTTAATGTTCCCCTTCTTATCCGTTCTAGAAGCAGTAGCCGTGATCATCATATATACTGTGCTTGCCATTCCGCTGGAAGAAAAAAAACTGGTTGAGCTCTACGGGGAGGAATATCTTCGCTACCGAGAGCAAGTTCCAGCGCTTCTGCCCCGCCTGCGGAGATTGGCTAATTAGCTAATTAACTCATTGGCTGATTGGAAAAGGATTTGACTTAAAGAATTAGTCAATCAGTCAATGAGCCAATTAGCCAATTGTATGACCTTCCTCATTCTTTTTCACCCATCTTTTTCGCAGCTTTACAGCTGAAACAATTATTTATGGATATCAGGCAATTCTATATAGCCGTGGGAAAATTGCTTTATGCTATTGCAGATGCTGATAGTGTGATCACCCTGCAGGAAAAGCAGGAACTTTATCGTTTGATTACCACCCGGCTTGCCCACAGGGAATCACATACAGATGAATTTGGCACCAATGATGCCTGGTACACCATGTTTGAATTTGAAGCCGCCGAAGAGGCGGGCATGACTGCCAACGAAGCCTTTAACGAATTTTCCGAATTCATTAAAGAGCATTGGAACATCATGGATATCGACCTGAAAAATACCTGTATGCTTTTGGCAGACAGGCTGGCCGAATCTTACCACCACACCAATGCAAGGGAAAAAGAGATGATGCGAAGGCTGAGGGATCTTTTATACACCATCCAACCCGTAAATTCAGTAAAAATTTAGCTATGCTCAAGATCATTGTAGCTTTTGATGGTTCGCATTTTTCAGAAGGCGCTATGCGCATGGCAACCTGGCTTCAGGGCCGGGTACCTTTAATGATCACCGGTGTTTTTATCAGCCCCGTGGACTACCGGGAACTCCTCGGATACAGTGGCATGGGTATGGGTGCGCCCGTTTTTACCATGCCGGCGGAAGATGATGATCAGATAGCGGAATCTACCATCACCAAATTCCGGAACTATTGTGAATCGCACCAGATCGAGTACGTGACCCATAAAGACACCAATCTTTTTGCCCTGGCCGAACTGATCAGGGAGACGCGTTTTGCAGACTGCCTGATCATCAGTTCCGAATTATTCTATGAGAATATCGACAAAGAACAGCCCAATGAATACTTAAAACGAACCCTGCACGAATCAGAGTGTCCCGTGCTGCTGGTACCCGAAAATTTCGAGGAGCCCCGGTCTGTGATACTCAGTTATGATGGCAAGGCTTCTTCCGTTTTTGCGATCAAGCAATTTGCTTACCTGTTCGCGGAGTGCTGCAAGCTGGGAGCCATGTTGTTTCATGCGGAAGGAAACGACCTGCCCGAAAAAGAACGTATCGCAGAACTGGCCGCCCGCCATTACGATCCGCTCAGCATCGAACAACTCAACCAGGAAGATGCAAGGGAACTAAAGCGCTGGCTTACCCAGAACCACCACTCTATTTTAGTGACAGGTGCTTTTGGTAGAAATGAAGTATCTGCCTTGTTCAGGAAAAGCTATGTAACCGATATCATCAGGGCCCATAAGATCCCGGTTTTCGTGGCACATAAATAATTGGCTCATTGCCTAATTGGCTAATTGGCTGATTTATTTGGGCTAAGAAAAAGCATTGATAAACAATCAATTAGTTAATTAGCCAATTAGTCAATTAGAAAATTGGACTATGATCGGAAAATTAAACGAAGAAGAAATAATGGATCTGCTCAACAGCAATGTGATCGGCAGATTGGGATGCACCGACGGAGAAACAGTTTATGTTGTGCCGATCAATTATGTTTTTCACAACAACTACATACTGGCCCATTCTACCACGGGAAAGAAAGTGAATTTCATGAGAACAAATCCCCGGGTATGTTTCGAGGTGGATGAAGTTGATGATCTAACAAACTGGCGCAGTGCCATCGTTTGGGGTGATTTCGAAGAAGTGTCGGACGAACTGGAGAAACAGGAACAGATGGAGCTCATGGTAGAAAAAATGCTAAAGCTTAAGATCATAGAGAAACCTAGTCCTCCGCATGCCTATGCAGAAAGGCCAAGACCACACCAACCGGGATACGTAGAGGTTGTAATCTGGCGTATTGCCATTAACAAAAAATCAGGTAGGTTTGAAAAGAACAATTGAAGCATGATTCCTGATACCCACAAACCCTCCCAAAAACCGGTAAAAGAAGTAGGTAAAATTGACCCCAAACAAGAGATCCAATTTTTAGAAGGGCCCAGGTCCCGCTGGACAGAATTTAAATTCACCGTGAAAGTCATGCTTGAATTCATCAGGGGATTCAGGGTTCTGCATTTTACAGGTCCGTCTGTGACCATATTTGGTTCGGCAAGGTTTAAAGAAGATCATCCTTATTACGCCACTACCCGTCACCTCGCTGCAGAGATCGCGAAGCTGGGATTCACCATTATGACTGGCGGCGGACCCGGTATTATGGAAGCTGCCAACCGGGGCGCCAAAGACGTGGGCGGCAGGTCAGTTGGTTGTAATATCAAACTGCCGATGGAGCAGCATCATAATCCTTATTTGGACGACTTCGTCAATTTTAATTATTTTTTCGTCAGGAAAACGCTGCTGGTCAAATACTCATATGCGTTTGTGATCATGCCCGGCGGATTCGGCACGCTGGATGAGATGTTTGAAGCCATGACCCTCATTCAAACCCAAAAGATCAAAGACTTCCCGGTTATCATTTTCTCTAAGGATTATCACTCGGAGCTCATCGGGCATATAGAAAAAATGAGGTCGAATAAAACCATCTCTGAAGACGACCTTGAGCTATTCCTGATCACGGATTCTGTGGAAGAAGCCGTTGAACTCATCAAAAAAACCATCGACCGGTTTGGGCTTACCCATAGAAAGGCGATACCGTTGAGCCAATTGGCGGATTGACGGATTAGCGAATTTGCGAATTAAGAATCCGTCAATCCGCCAATTCGTCAATTCGCCAATTGTCATGCTCCCGCATGACGGAAATCATTGGTCAAAAAAGCTAATGGATTCATCTTTGTACCCTAGGCTAACTAACAATCATTATTTTATGGATTACAGAATAGTTGAACTTTTCATCAAAGAGAATGACGCGTGGGACGATATGATCAGGCGACAGAAAGTGGAGCTGCCTATACTGGATGCCATGGTCACCAACATCGTGGCAGATAAGAGATTGAAAGAAGACAGTAATAGGGTGTTCAGGCACCTGAAACACGAAATGGAGGAGCAACAGAAGTCCATGGAAAACCTTACCGCAGAGCTTGAAAAACAACAACTCTACCTGAATGCCGAGCGGAAGTGTAAAAATCAGGACCCCTATTCCATTGACACCTTTAACAGCCAGAACATCCTTAGGAGCCGCATTAAAGACGTAGAAAAGAACTTTGTGGAGCTCAAATGCAATTACCTTAACTACGTGGCCACCATCTGATGCAGCAAGTTTGTTACCATTGCGGGGAGAAATGTGATCACTCGATCACCATTGAAGAAAAGTACTTTTGCTGCGAAGGCTGCAAACAGGTTTTTCTTTTGCTCGACGAAAATGGAATGTGCAATTACTACGATCTGGACAAAACACCGGGTATAAAAGCAAAAGGCAGATATGCAGATCACCGCTTTGGATACCTCGATAATGAAGAAGTAATCGCTAAACTGCTTCGGTTTAAAGACCAGACACAGTCCCACGTGCAGTTCTACCTGCCTACTATGCACTGCGCAAGCTGCATCTGGCTGCTGGAAAACCTGGGCAGGATCAACCCCGCCATCATTTCTTCCAAAACGAATTTTCAACGGAAAGAGATTTTTATTGCTTTTGACCACGCAAAGATCTCCCTGCGTCAGGTGGTGGAACTGTTGGCGTTCACCGGATATGAACCCTATATCAGTTTAAACGACGGTGAAAAGAAGAAAG
>JANMHK010000081.1:0-2506 GCA_031375135.1 Sphingobacteriales bacterium
CATCGTGGCCGGCACCCCATCTTTCATAGCATCCCAGTTATCCAGTTTACCAACAAAAAGTAATGGTGCATCGCAGTGTTCCAGGATCTGCCTAATGCTGCCTGCAGTAAGGTTCGGATAAAGTGGAACGGATACATGCCCTGCCATCATGATCGCCAAATCACACATTACCCAGTGCGCGCAGTTCTTCGAAACGATTCCAATATGACTGTGAAGGGGCAGGTGCATGGCCTTCAAAGCCGCCGCCATCTTCCTGATCTCCGTACCGGCCTCCTGCCAGGTCCAGGTGTTCCAAATGTCGTCGATGGGCTGACGAAGAAATATCTTGTCGGGCGACGTTGTTTCCCAATGGTAAAACATCGCCAGCGGCGAAGGATGCAAGTTGTTAGAGGCAGTCATTGTTTCAATTAGCTAATTGGCTAATGTACTAATTAGCTAATTGTTTTAAACAAATTATATAAGATTGAACAGACTCTTTTCTGCCCCGCCGGGAGCGGAAATCAAAAGCCCTCCCTAAGAAAATGCAATCCAACAACTATTGAAAGATCAACCTGTACGAAATGTTATCTCCGGTTTGGGCGGAGCCGTAGTACCCGTACCTGTAAACAACAGCGGCCCCAATAACCCGGTTGCGGGTTGTGAACTTCAAGCCCAATCCCGTCTCCAGATAAAGATTATTCATAGCAGCCACGTTCACATTCAAATGTTCAATATCCTGCTTATAGTTTCCGATGCCTGCACTATTAGGGACGAACATGCTCACTCCCCATTTCTTACGCTTTTGGAAAATATAGCCCGATTCAAATTCTGTAAACACCGCCCCGTACGACGTGTTGGTGAATTCAAATGGCTTCATGGACGAGAAGGTGCCGGGAACAAATACATCAAAGCTTCTTCGATTGGTACCTAAATTATTGAACAACATGGAATAAGGTGTGCTGCCACTAATATATCCTGCGGAAAAATTATACCTCAACTTACCTATACGCCCAATGGAAAAATTGTTTTCATACAATGCTTCCATCCTGACATAACTAATGTCCTCGATATCTTCTACCGATCTGCCGAATCTGATTTCCATAGACAGTCGTGGATCATCAGCTTTAAATCCAGTCAACGATAAACTGCCGTATTTAATCAAGGCTTGTTTAAAACGTGTAGTAACGCGAACACCTGTTTCACAAAGGCTCACACCGGAAATGCCAGACACTCCCGTTTTTGTCCTGTACGAATAGCTATGATTGAAATCCCTGACCTGGTAATTGGCAAACGCAAGGGCCTCCACTTTCTTCATGATCCTGAACCTGCTGTATAACTCCAGCTTCTGGATATCATCTGCCCGGTCGTTCAGCAAGTATTGATAGTTTCTTGCCCTAATGCCTGGTAATAAAAGATTCGACATGCCCCAGAGCTGGATGTCTTTTCGGTAAGATAACCCCACGGTCAGATCCCGGTCTACAGAAGGCTTATACTCATAGTAGGCGCCGTATTTCCAGGCCCGATCGCGAAAACCATAACCCCCGGATACACCCAATTTATGTTGCTCAGAAAAACGACCATTGGTGCTCAACCCAAATCCAAGCCGCAGTGTCTCGTAGTCGTTCAACTTCAACAATTCATTCAAATCAATATTGACATGCCCAACCGGAATTTTTCCGCTCACCAGATAACCAAGCACATCTGCCCTACGTTCCAATTTTCTAATCCCGTTCGAGTCGGCCTTAAAAACACTATCCACATATTTGTAAGTGCGGATCTCACTCATGTCCAGCGGCTTCTCCCTTCTTTCATTCCAATAAGTATCTGAACGTTTACCCGAATTTTCATCAACGTCGATGGCGTAGTTCGAAAACATATTACGCTTTAGCTCCGGGTTGATTTTGATATCACGCAAATAAGTGCTCACGTTGAATTTCACCGCTGCGTTATCGTTATTCTCTGTCTCGTCTTTATTTTCTTCAGGCAAAAGCATCAATTGGGTAAGCAACTGCTTTGGAAACCATTTGCTTTCCACCTGTTCATAACTCTGTTTGAATGTAATGGAACTGGTGCTTGAAGAATAAAATGCACCGGCTTCCACATTCACAATGGCGTAGTCAGATTCATGGATATGCACCTGCCCTTTCAGCAAATTCAGACCCATGCTTTTATACCTTGGCCTGAACGAAATAATATAGGTCTGCTTATCATCGCTGCCACGAATTGAATCGACCAGTGAGAATACATAACTCCTGAAATATTTGTTGGATACAGGGTTATGATATTCGGAGCCGATCACATTGAAATCATCTTTATAAAAAGAGAAGTACTGTATCTGTGTAACCAGACCGATGATATACGGATTGCCCAATCCAGACACCTTCTGGCCAGTCATCTTGTTATTGATCAGGCCTGGCTTTTTATATTTATGCTCGAACACAGACTCTACCATAAATTGATAACGTCCTGTATCTTTATTCGCATCGGGATGAACGATCTTTCCGGTTGCTTTTTTTGTGCCTTCTTT
>JANMHK010000108.1:0-4600 GCA_031375135.1 Sphingobacteriales bacterium
GTCAACATGTTGAGCATATCAAAGATTACACTACCGCAAATAAACATCCCTGGGAGTTTCCACACGGACTCAATCTTACGGAAGCCGAAAAACTAAAATATCCAGTTCAGACACGTCACTATTCCATCAAGGAGGACAACAAGCATTTTCATGTTGTTGATGTAGAAAACCCCTACTCTGAAAAGCAACGCTACGATTGGATTCGCGGCGATACATTGGGAGGAAGATCATTGCTTTGGGGCCGCATTACATTTCGCTGGAGTGATCTCGATTTTGAAGCCAATGCCAAAGATGGTTATGGTGTGGACTGGCCCATCCGGTATAAGGATCTCGCGCCGTGGTACGACTATGTAGAAAGATTTACAGGCATCACCGGTAAGGCAGAAGGCATCCCTCATCTGCCCGATTCACAGTTCCAGGCACCGATGCCCATGACCTGCGTGGAAGAACATATCAAAGGCAAACTAGAAAAGCAATATCCCGGCAGAAAACTGATCCATCCACGAGCCGCCCATCTTACCCAAAAATTACCTGGCCGCGATACCTGCCAGTATAGAAATCTTTGTCATCGCGGCTGCCCATTTGGAGCCTATTTCAGCACTCAATCGGCCACACTCCCTGCGGCACTTAAAACGGGAAACCTGACCCTAAAAACAGGTTTACTCGTCAACCGTGTTATCTATGATGAAAAAACCAAACGGGCTACGGGCGTTGAAGTGCTTGACCGGGAGACCAATAAGACTTATGAATATTTTGCAAAGGTTATTTTCCTGAACGCATCTACAATAGGAACTACTTACTTACTGTTGAATTCAAAAAGCAATCGCTTCCCAAATGGATTGGGGAATGATCATGATATTGTAGGAAGATACCTGATGGACCATCATAAAACCGGCGGCGTTTCTGCCGATATTGATGGTTTTGAAGATAAGTACTATTATGGCCGTCGCCCGTCTGGCGTCTATCTGCCGAGGTTCAGGAATTTGGGTAATGATGATAAAATGGATTTTCTCCGCGGCTGGGGTGCCCAGGGAAATTCCAGCAGGTCCAGGGCCAATGCAAATGGGATCGGCGCGGAGTTCAAAGAAGCGATCTCAGAACCGGGAAACTGGCGTTTCGGTTTTAATGGTTATGGAGAGTGCCTTCCATATAAAGAAAACAGGGTCACATTAAATACCGATTTGAAAGATCATTGGGGCAGGCCCACACTTGATTTTGATTGCGGATTCAAGGAGAATGAAAAGAAGATGCACAAAGATCTTGTAGAAAGCCTGAAAGAAATATTGGACAAAGTAGGTGGTAAGAATATCAAACATTCGGGAGAAATGTCATTTCCCGGAAATGCGAATCATGAAATGGGTACAGCCAGAATGGGACATGATCCAAAAACATCCGTGTTAAACAAATGGAACCAGATGCATGAGGTAAGTAATGTATTTATTACAGACGGATCAGCCATGGCCTCTTCTTCCTGTGTAAACCCTTCGCTGACTTTTATGGCCTTAACGGCAAGGGCGGTGGACTATGCGGTTGGGCAATTGAAAAAAGGAAATATTTAATTACATTAATCACATTTCAGAACATGTATGACGCAATCGTAGTGGGTTCGGGAATCTCAGGTGGCTGGGCAGCTAAAGAGCTTTGCGAAAAAGGGATGAAGACCCTTTTGCTCGAGCGGGGCCGTAATGTGGAACATCTTAAAGATTATCCAACCGCAACCATGAATCCCTGGGATTTCAAACACCGGGGCAAGCTGGATAAACTGAAAAGAGATAACCCCATCATGGGAAAATGTTATGCACTGGATGAAGGCACAGAACATTTTTTTGTGAAGGATGATGTGCATCCTTATGTGCAGGACAAACCTTTCGATTGGATCCGCGGTTACCAGGTAGGCGGTAAGTCGTTAATCTGGGCCCGGCAAACACAACGATGGAGTCCCTTTGATTTTGAAGGCCCTGGGCGCGATGGCTTCGCCGTTGATTGGCCCATTCGTTATAAAGATCTTGCACCCTGGTACAGCCATGTGGAACGCTTTGCGGGAATCAGCGGCGCCAAAGACGGACTTGAAACTTTACCCGACAGCGAATCACTACCGCCGTTTGAAATGAACTGCGTGGAGAAAGACATTGCAGGCAAACTGAACGCGGCTTATAAAGACCGTAACGTGATCAATGGCAGATGTGCCCATCTCACTAAACCCGCACCCATCCACACGCAACAGGGAAGGGGACAATGCCAGGCCCGGCATCTCTGTTATCGTGGTTGTCCATTCGGAGCTTATTTCAGCTCCAACTCATCTACCATTCCCTGGGCCATGAAAACGGGAAATCTTACCCTGCAGCCAAATAGTGTTGTGCATTCAGTGATCTATGACGATACTAAAGGCAAAGTCACCGGCGTTCGGGTGGTGGATGCAGAAACAAAAAAGATGACCGAATACTACGCGAAGATCATCTTCCTAAACGCAGCCTGTTTAAACACAAACCTGATTGCGCTGAACTCCACGTCAAAAAGATTTCCGAATGGCTTGGGAAATGACAATGGACTTCTTGGAAAATATATTGCGTTCCATAACTACAGGGGCACAGTAACGGCAAATTTTGATGGTTATGAAAATAACTATTACTATGGCCGCAAGCCTACACAGGTGATGATGCCGAATTACCGCAACGTGCGCAAGCAGGAAATGGATTTTCAGCGGGGCTATATGGTCCATTTCAGTGCCGCCAGAACAGGTTGGCAAAAAGGACTGGGGATGGAAGGGATCGGAGCAGCATTTAAAGACGCATTGACAGAACCGGGCGACTGGAACGTGTTCATGATGATGCAGGGTGAACATATTCCGCAGGAGACGAGCCGCGTTTATCTCCACGCTGATTTGAAAGACCAGTGGGGTATTCCGCAGTTGGTCACTGATGTGGACTTTAACGAAAATGATCACAAGATCCTGGCCGACTTCCATCAGCAGGGCTCGGAGATGCTGGAAAAAGCAGGGGCGAAAAATATTAAGCAGCACGATAGTAAACAGGCACCCGGCTTAGACATCCATGAAATGGGTGGGATACGGATGGGCCTCGATCCAAAAACATCCTTGTTGAATAAATGGAACCAGTTCCATCACGCACCAAATGTGTTTGTTACCGATGGCGCTTGCATGGTGTCAACCTCTACCCAGAATCCATCACTGACTTATATGGCATTGACGGCGAGGGCGGTGGACTATGCGGTAGGCCAGTTGAAGAAAGGCGAGCTTTGAGGATTGGCGGATTGACGAATTGGCGGATTGGCGAATTGAACTTCTCAGGACACGAAAATCAGACAATCCGATAATTCGATAATTCGTAAATCCGACAATCCCTTAATCCGCCAATTCGTAAATCCGATAATTCGACAATTAATTAGTATTTTGATAAACATATAAAGCAAAAAAAATGAACAGACGCGAAGCGCTGAATATGGTGGCCCTGCTCATGGGTGGAACCATTGTTGGAGGCACAGTATTCCTGGAGGGCTGCAAAACCGGTGATAAAAAAACAAGTGCGGCTTTACCGTTAAACGCTGGTCAAATTGCGTTCCTGGATGAAGTGGCCGAAACCATCATTCCAACCACCAGCACCCCCGGAGCTAAAGCGGCCAAAGTGGGCGAGTTCATGCATGTTATGGTCACTGATTGTTATACTGAACAGGACCAGCTTACATTCATGGAAAGCTTCGATAAAATTGATGCAGCCAGTGATAAGAAATTCAAAAACGGCTTCCTGAAACTTTCACTAGAGCAAAGAACAGAACTGCTCAACGAAATTGATAAAGAAGCGAAAGAATATGCTGCAGGTAAGAAAAAAGAAGACGCCAATCATTATTTCACCCTGGTCAAACAGCTCACACTGCTCGGCTATTTCAGTTCAGAAGTAGGTGCTACCCAAGCGCTCAGGTATGTACCTATTCCCGGCAGATATGATGGATGCATAGATTATAAAAAAGGGGATAAGGCCTGGGCTCTTTAATCCGATAAGCTAAACAAATAACGAACGAATAATGGACAGAAGACGGTTTTTACAAGACGCAGGCCTATTGGCAGCAGGTGCAGCAATGGGTGTTGGCCTTAGTTCAGCAAAACCGCTGAATAAATTTGGAATCCAGTTGTATACACTCAGGGATATCATTGCTAAAGATCCCAAAGCAGTGCTTAGGCAACTCGCCACATTTGGGTACAAAACAGTTGAAAGTTACAGCCATAAAGACCTTGGAATTTTCTGGGGCATGACCAACAAGGAATTTAAATCTTACATGGACAGCCTCGGCATGAAGATGATCTCCAGTCACTACGATTGGAAGAATGATACCGAGAAACTGGCACCACAGGCCGCGGCCATCAATATGGAATACCTGATCTGTCCTTACCTCGGCAAACAAAAGTCGATGGACGATTATAAACGCATTGCTGACGAATTCAACAAGGCGGGTGCAATTTGCAAGAAGAACGGATTGAAATTCGCATACCATAACCACGGTTACTCTTTCGAGGCTGTTGATGGTGTATTTCCCCAGGACCTGATGATGAAAGGCTGCGATCCGGCTTTGGTGGATTTTGAAATGG
>JANMHK010000110.1:0-1888 GCA_031375135.1 Sphingobacteriales bacterium
GCAAGATCATTCCCTTCGCATCGAGGTACGAACGAAATACTTTTCTGGAAAGGGAGCCTTTTCGCATCAGGTAATAAGCAAGGACCTTTCTGATCGTTTTAAATTGAACACCAGTTCTTGCGATCCTCTGCCAAAAGTCCCAATCTTCGACGAATCCGACCTTAGGGTCAAAAATACCTGCCTGTTGCAAAACCTTTTTTTCAATGACGCAGGCATGCACTACAAAAGCACAGGTATGCGAAAAATAAGGGAAGAAGTCTGATGCCTACGGTGGATATTTCTCATCAACAGCTTCACCATTTTCCAGTACAAATTGCCAACCGCATACCACCGCTGCCGTTTCCGGTTCGGCTTCGAAAACATCATTAAATGCTGACAGATATTCCGGGGAGATCCAATCGTCTGCATCAAGGAACAACAGGTGATCGAACTTTGCAACAGCAATCCCCGCATTTCTTGCAGCGCTAAGCCCCGCGTTCTCCTGGCTGATCAGCCTGATCTTATTATTATGCAAAACAAAGGCTTCAACTATCGCAGCAGTATGGTCTGTGGACCCGTCATTGATCACGATGACTTCCCAGTCCGGCCGGGTTTGCATGATCACGCTTTGCAGCGTTTTTGCAATCGTTTCACCAGCATTAAAGGCGGGTATGATCACAGAGCATCTCATCATGCATCCAATTGCTTAGTATAACGGCGGGACCTGGCATAAGCAGCCGGACCTCTTAACATTCCTTTCAATTCCGACATTAATAAACTTCGGGATACGGTTCCTTTTCCAAAAAATATGTTCCTGATATGCCATTGGTATAACCAGTTCTTCATAAAAAACACAATCACTGTTCCTACATCTGCGGTACCGTTTCGAAAACAGGTCAGCAGGTAGCAAACAAAACTTCTTCCATTATTGAACACCTGCTGATGAAGCTCCTCCATAGATCTTCTATGGGTATGCCATACCAGCATACCCGGCTCGTACACTAGTTTATTCCCTGTAGCAACCACACGGTGAAACATTTCGATGTCGCCACCGCCAAAACTGGGCGTACCTACATCAAGGGCATGGTCAAAATATCCTCCTATATCGAACCACTCTTTGCGGAAAGCCATATTCGCCCCGACCCCAAATCCTCCTGCGCCCAATTTTTCGCGGTCCCGCATTCGCGATCCGTCATATACCTTTCTTTCAAACCCATGCCCCATACCCCCGTAGGCCCATTCAAACATTTGCTGGGCCCTGGTCTCCATCTCAGCAGGAGCTACATAACCCGTGACCGCCATGACCGTAGCATCTTTGAAGCCTTTGGCGATCGACTGCAACCAGTATTTGTCGGCCTTCGCATCATCATCCGTAAAAGCCACAATATCATATCTCGCCTCCCTGATGCCCATATTTCTAGCCCGATCAAGGCCGGGCTTCTCCTCCCTTACATACCGCACCCCCATTAGCGATGCCAGCTTTTTTGTTCCGTCATCATCAGGTGCATTATCCACCACAATGATTTCATACCGACCGTATTGTTGGGTCTTGAGTGCCGACAAACAATGTACCAGCATGTTGGTTCGGTTTCTCGTACAAACAACAACACTGATGGGTAGATCAAACGTCGCCTCTATCATGGGTATGCCCGTAAATCTTTTAAGATCATCGATAATGAGCTGATGGCCTGGACGATGATGGTCCGCCATCATAATATCTTCCCTTGTGATCAAGCCGTCTTTAAATGTCAGCTTCAGACTATTCAATACATGCGGACCACACCGAACTAATACAAAAGCATCCTGATAAATACCTTCGTTGCTAATTTGCAATTGCACATCTTTTAAATCCACTTCTATAACTTTGACCGGTGTGCTCATATAAGCCCCTTTTTATCGTCACAAATAT
>JANMHK010000116.1:0-2195 GCA_031375135.1 Sphingobacteriales bacterium
CAAAAATGAAAAGGAGGCCAGAAGGGGTACCATTTTCGCAGCTTTCCTGAAATTAATGCCCTTCTTTATTTTCCTGATTCCCGGACTCATCGCCTACGCCCTGCATGCCCAGGGAAAGATTCAACTGGACGATACCAATGCAGCATTCCCGGTGATGGTGAAATCCATCATGCCGGTGGGCCTGAGGGGTATTCTGGCGGGCGGATTATTGGCCGCACTCATGAGTTCCCTGGCTTCAGTTTACAACGCATGTTCAACGCTCTATACCATTGATATTTATAAGAAATCGCACCCCGAAGCATCTGAGAAAGAGCTTGTCCGGGTGGGTCGTATTGCCACCGGAGTCATTGTTTTGCTGGGTATGGCCTGGATCCCGATGATGGGCAAGATCGACTCCGGATTGTACAACTATCTTCAAAGTGTTCAGTCGTACCTGGCACCACCCATCGCAGCCGTATTCATGCTTGGTGTATTCTTCAAACGATTGAATGCCGAAGGTGCGTTGACATCAATGGTGGTAGGATTTATCTTGGGAATGGCCAAGCTGACCCTGCAACTGATGCAGCACGATCTTCCAGAGGGCGGGCTACTGCATCGTTTCGCCACCATGAATTTTCTCTATTTCTGCATTTATCTTTTCCTGTTCAGCATCGTGATTCTGGTAGTTGTTAGTATGCTTACGCCCGCGCCAACGGAAGACAAAGTGAAAGGACTGACTTTTTCAACAACCGTTGCAGCCGACAAGGCGGCCAGTCGTGCCAGTTGGGGTACGCTCGACGTAGTATTGTCATTGATCGTTGTAGTTATCATTGTAGCCATTTTCGCCTACTTCTCACCGTTGGGAGTAGGAGGATAATAAAAATTTGTTATGGTCAGGAAAATGCTGATCTTCTTATTTGTTATAGGGCAGGGTTTATCAGGCTCCGGCCAGCAGGTCGTTGCTTTGAAAGAGGTCTATCGGGATTATTTCACCATCGGCGTGGCAGTTTCTCCTGGGGCTCTGAAAACCGATGAGGCTGGCCTGATCCTTCAGCAGTTCGGGGGCATGACTCCTGAAAATGCCATGAAGATGGGGCCCATTCATCCCGCCGAACAACAGTATATCTGGGCAGGAGCAGATTCCATTGCGGCATTTGCAAAACGGCATCAGTTGAAACTGCGTGGTCATACACTTTGCTGGCATAACCAGACACCGGCCTGGTTCTTTAAAGACAGTGCCGGGGAAACGGTGACCAAAGCTGTGTTGTTGGAGAGGTTGAAAGAACATATCACTACGGTGGTCAACAGGTATAAGGGAACGATCTACGCCTGGGATGTAGTCAATGAAGCGATCAGTGACAAGGCCGATGAGTTTTATCGAAACTCTTTGTTTTACCAGATCTGTGGGGAAGAGTTTATTGAGCAAGCATTTGAGTATGCCCATGCTGCAGATCCCCAGGCACTGCTGTTTTACAATGATTACAACGAGATCAATCCGGTCAAGAGAGGAAAGATCATTCAGATGATCAGTAAACTGAAAGCTAAAGGAGTTCCTATTCACGGTGTTGGATTGCAGGGGCATTGGTCCATCTTTGAACCCACCGCAGACCAATTGGACCAGACGCTGAAAGATTTTTCCACACTGGGGATCAATATGCAGATCACCGAACTCGATATCTCTGTTTATGTAAAGGACGCTCCACCATCGGCTTATACAGAAGCTTTGGAAGCTAAACAAACAGAACAGTATAAAACCTGTTTTGAGTTATTTAGAAAATACAATAAGGAAATTACCGCAATCACATTTTGGAATATCTCTGACCGGTCGAGTTGGCTGGACAATTTTCCGGTACGTGGAAGAAAAAATTATCCCCTTCTTTTTGATCGGGAGCTTCGTCCAAAGAAGGCCTTCTACGCCGTCACATCTTTTTAAACAACATGGAGATTCTTGCTACGATCGCTGGTATTATCGTATTGGTTTTACTGATCTCGTATTTCAGGCTGAATACTTTTTTGGCTTTCCTGGTCGTATCGATCGGACTGGGTCTTGTGCTGGGCATGAACGCTGAGGCGTTGATCAATGCCTTGCAGGGCGGGATGGGGAGTACGCTGGGATCGTTGACGGGTATCATTGTGCTGGGTTCGATGCTCGGCAAATTAATTGGTTTGAGCGGAGCGGCACAACAGATCTCCAATAAAATGGTCCATTGGGTAGG
>JANMHK010000132.1:0-9507 GCA_031375135.1 Sphingobacteriales bacterium
TAATGGCTTCTTCTTTCGATATGCGAATGCCATCTTTAACCTTGAGGGCGATGGACTTTAATTGATTGGAAAATTCTTCAATAGTGAATATTGCGGGGGGCTGCATTGTAGTCATACACTCGGGGTTCGATTACCTGCAAATGTACGCCTTAATAGCTTTTAAGCAGTCTTTCTGTCACTACTTTGTCCGTATAGGTCATTTTGATGTAGTAGACCCCGGCTGGCCTGTTGGAGAGGTTGATTTCAAAATAGGAATCAGTGCCCGAAGGTGTTTTCTTTGAATAGATCAATTGTCCGGAACTGTTGAACACTTCGATTCCCCGGAACGAGGCGGCATCAGGATAGTGTTGAACAATAACGCTGTGATGGAAAGGATTTGGCGAGATCAGATACCCTTTGTTTTTCAATTTCACTGGTAAGGACCGGGTATACGCCGAGACATCATCAATGTATATGTTGTTGATCCCGTTGGATGTGTTACTAAATATGGCTAAGAACTCATTTGTGCTTCCTAGTAAAGGTGTAAGGTCTATTTTTTCTAACCTCCAATTGGCGATCAATCTGGGGTAAAAATCAGCAGATCCGGGGAGTTCGGCGTCTTTAATGGTCTGCAGTTCTTTCCCCCATTTTTTATAGACCGATGTCAACGTTTTGCCACAGTCTTTAGTGATAAAAATCTCCAGTGTGTCGGTTGAGGTTTGTAATGGGGTACCAGGCCTTGTTCCCACCGCTGCCAGCTGAAAGCTGATGAAAACAGAATCGGCATTGGTGTAGGATAGCAATGGAGTTACCAGCCGATCTATGCTGCCTTTGAGCCTGTTGTTGAAATTATTCATATACACGGATGAAAGGCCAGTTCGGGAAGCGAGGTTGAATTTAACCCAGCCGGTTCTGTTGTCGGGGTTGACCACATTCCACTGCACAGGTGGAAACTGCGCTCCATCAAAACTTTCTGCCAACGGCATGGGGTTAACTGTTTTTACCAGGAAGGATATTTTCAATGAATCATTGGCTGCATTCTGGTCTGTGGTATTGTTAGGATTAGATGCGTAGACGGTAATGGTATGCTGGCCGATGGGCAATAAGGTTTCCGGCAGTGTTACGGTACCGATTGCTTTCCGGGGAAGTACGCCCTGCCAGTTGATGGTGCGAAATACTTCGCCATTGATATTGTACATGAAGGTGGCGGAACGAATGGTATCACGACCATTATTGATGAAGCTCACCACGGGTTTTACAGACCTGTCGCAGGTAAATGCTGCTGGATCAACGATGGATGCCATAGCGAGATCAAGTGATGGAAGGATGGAGCCTTTAATGGCAATATCATCGAGGTATACCATATTGCCGAAACCATTGATATTCCTGAATGCGATCACGAGGGTAGAGGCATTGGTAAAATTATTTAAGTCCACACTGATCGTTTTCCACTCGGTGCCAAGCGGGATATAGGGCGTATTAAGATTGCCTTCGCGCGTTGCAATTTCACGGGTATTCTTTTTCCAAACGCTTTCAAAACTGGTTCCGCAGTCCCTGGAAACGAGTACTTGCAGCGTATCTACATGGTCTTCATCAAATATCGCCGCTGCATAAGAGAATTGAAGCTCGAGGGAATCTTCGCCGTTCAATTTAATGAGGGGAGTGAGCAGGTCTGCATATTTGGAAGGCTGATTCTGGTCGAAATTATTAAAGTATACCGAAGCATTCCCGCTTCGGGAGGCATTGGTATTCCTTTCCCAATTGGCCGCCGGCGTCATATTGGTTTTTTTGGACCAGCCTACGGGCGGGTAAAAATTATTTTCAAAGGATTCGATAATAGGCAGGCGAAGTCCTTCACCAAAAGCGATATTGGTAACCAGAGAATCATTAGCAGTTTCTTCGTCAGGTCCAAGGCCGTTTATATTGGTGAGCGCCACTGAAAAAATTCCATTTCCCTGCGGGAATACCACTTCGGGTAGTTTGATCTTTATTTCCATCCCGATGCTGATGCTCCCATTCCACACGATGGTCTGTTCATCATTACCATTCAGACGATAGCCGATTTGGAAAGAAGTGATTGGATCCAGACCGTTGTTCCTGACGGTGATCTCGGGCTCAACATTGGTATTGCAGCTGCTCTGGCAGGCACTTGGATTGTCTATAGATACAAGCCTGGCATCAATCTGTTTCGGTTTGCCCAGCTTAATGGAGAAGATTTTTGTTTTCCAGCCAGACTCTGTCCCATACATCCCCGAAAACCAAAACAACGAATCATTGACAACATCGGGAACCATTTCACTGTAATCGCCCCAGCGATTTCCAAAACTTCCGAACCCGCTGCCTTTCACTGTGATGGTCTCCTCATAACTCATGGCATTCAGGGGGTCGCCAGCATTCCTTCCTGTAAATCCCAGAGATGCATAACTGCTGGCGCTGCTGGCATTATACCCCAGGGCGATCTGCCCGTGTGCATTGATTGACACGGAACCCATGAACCTGAATTTTTCTCCAGGATCCACACAGGGAATGATCTCCTGTGGAGCAAAAGTACCTTGTTGAAATGAACGCCAACTTCCGGCAGTATTTCTCAACTCGTACCAACGCAGGCCGGCAATACCTGTGCCGGTTGCGTTCACGGTATGATTCGCCACAATGGATTGATAAGATCCGAAATTGCGGTAATAGGGTTTATTCATCACACGACTGCTAATGACGTCATAACCCTGGCCGCTGGGAGAAGGCGCACAACTTCGTGAGACGCAAACATCGGAACTGAATGCTTCCACCGGGATACTCTCCAGTACACTGGCCACTGATAACTGCGGATTTGAAAAATTGACTTTGAAACCGATCAACCCCAAACTGTCCCGGTCGTTATCAGCAAGGGTGAAATCATCGTCGGAAAAATACAGGAACATGCCAGGGGTGCCGTCCGGGGCAGGTGTGTTTCCTGCCAGTGAAACGGGGCACATCGAGTTATACTTACTATCGGGGTTGACCATCCTGATGCGTTGTACGGCGGCAACCGGGTCCCCATTGATCATTTTCTTCTTATCAAAAGCCCAAACCGAATTTCCAATATAGGATCCAATAAAATCCCGGGTCATTCCATACCAGGCATCATGCCAGTTAGAATATTTGGGATAGTCGGGAAAAAAGGATGCATCCGGAAACTCATATACATGCCAGGATCCCAGTGGGTTGCTGGTTGCCGATACCGCCACGATGAGGCAGTTCACAGCCGTGCCGGACCTGGACGAATCTCCGAACTCAGTCATCACAAAACGGTCTTCCAATTGATCATACCAGGCAATGCAATCCCCGGCACCATTATAGTTGCTTCCAGGAAGCTGGTCCATAAATGCCTCGACCGAGGCCTTACCACCGGCCTTATCGAATATCGAAAAATAAGCACTGCCATTTGATCCGTTCACCATTTGAATAATATGGTTTGGGCCAACAGCAATGGTAGGATCAGCCGGCGAAATATTGGTAAACCCGATGCCATCAAATTTTATATCAGTTGAAACAGCATAGGGTTGTGGAGCTGGTTGTCTCTGCGAAGATTCGTTTACACGTAGCCGTTGCTGCCACATCGGGTCATAGCCTTTGGAGCCATTGTGAAAATTGGTAAGCTTCAGTGACTGTACGGTACGGCCAAATATCAGGCCCTGTTCATCGCGTGTTTTGATCTTTAACAGTGGATCTGTCCTGTTTGGTTTCCACTGTGAAAGCCTGGGGGTTGTTGTAATCCGTTTGCCTTTAAGCTCCACAACTTTTTCCTGCGACCTGGTGGTCAACATCAATATGAGAGACGTTAAAGCAAAGAAAAATTTGATCATCCTTTCAGGTTGGGGCACATAGCTTGGATACTCAAATTACCATTTAAAGCTGAGGCTGGGGCTATTTGGCATGGTAGTTATTCAGAATTTTTACAACAGGGCTCCGGCGATACAGGCACACATCAAACAGGCGATGGTGCCACCGATCAATGCCTTGATACCCAGTTCAGTAAGATTTTTTCTTTGGTTAGGAGCCAGCTGACTGATGCCCCCGATCTGTATGCCGATAGAAGCAAAATTGGCAAAGCCGCAAAGAGCATAAGTAGTGATGAGGATAGATTTTGGATCGGAGATCGAACCGCTGGCTTTCATTTGGCCAAAGCTGATATAAGCCTGAAATTCGTTGATGATGGTTTTTTCGCCCAACAGCTGACCTACCTGCACCATTTCAGCAGGGTTCACACCGATCATCCACGCTACAGGAGCGAATATGTATCCGAGCAGCATCTGGAAACTCAAGCCTTCATAACGACCTCCAGAAAATTCCTTCACCACGCTGTTGAGCCCTATATGGTAGCCTATTGATCCCAGTATCCAGTTTAATAAATACATGATGGCTGTGAATACAAGGAGCATAGCGCCAACATTCACGGCCAGTTTCAAACCGTCTGTTGTTCCCAGGGAAATGGCATCAAGCACATTATCTCCCAACTTCTCCCGGTTGATCCTGATTTCCGTATCGATTTGTTCTGTTTGGGGAAACAGGATCTTTGAACAAATGATCGCAGCTGGCGCACTCATGATGGACTGGCTCAACAAATGCAATGCAAAATAATTTTGTTGTACAGGATCGTTGCCACCCAGGAATCCAACATAGGCCGCCAGTACACTGCCCGCAGTATTTGCCATTCCACCCACCATGATCATCAGGATCTCACTCCGGTTCATTTTTTCCAGGAAGGGTCGGATCATTAAAGGAGCTTCTGTCTGGCCTAAAAATATATTTGCGGCAGTGGATACGCTTTCCGCGCCTGAGATATTCATTTTCCTGAGCAGGAGGGCAAAGAAATGCACCACTTTTTGTAAGATGCCCAGGTAATAAAGTAAGGCTGAAAGCGCTGCAAAGAATATGATATTAGGCAATACCTGCACTGCAAATACATAGGCCCAACTTCCTGAGGGATCTGCCAACTTGCCGAATATGAACTCGGTGCCTTTATGCGAAATGTTGATCACTTCAACAAATTTCTGCGAGAGCCATTCTATAAGGATTCGAAAGAGATTGTATTTCCCTTTTCCCAACACGCCAATGGCAAACGCGATCATGGTGATCATTCCATAACCTACAATTCTCCAGTTGATGGCTCTTCGGTTATTGCTGAACAAATAGCAGAGCCCGATCAGGAAGACCATACCGCCAACTCCACGCAACAGGTTTATCAAATCAAAGTTCATGCAGGCTATTTAGTAGATAGGTGAATTTGAGCATTATAATTTGAATCCGGAAAATCTTTTTAGAAGGTTATTCAACACGTCATTGATGTCAGATGAAATGTTGAGTTTAACGATGACGATGATGTACAAGATCATGAATAATGCACTGGGGATGGCCACATTTACATATAGATTTCCGAGATCGGGCACCAGAACCGAGACGAGGTAACAGGCCAGGGCGATGAACAATACTTTCAGGTTATTGATTCCAAAAGGCTGCAGTTTATAGATTTTCCAGATGGCTACAAACCTGATCAGGTTGAAGAAACAAATTGCGATCAGCGTACCGTATGCAGGGCCTTCTACGCCATATTTCCGGGTTAGGTAGTAATTCAACGCAAGCGAGATCACTACAAAGAACATGTTGCTGAACAGGTCGATCTTCCAGTGTTTTGATAGCATCAGGATCTGGGAATTCATGCCCGTACCCATGTCAATGATCTTCGCAATCCCGAGTATCAGGATCAGCATGCTGATTGGCGCATAGGTGGGGCCGAGGAATTCAACCAGCTCTTTGACGTTCAACAAAATGAGACAGATGAGTCCCATCCCGATCACCAAGAGGTTGATCGCTGTTTTCCGGTAAATAGAGGAGAGGCGGGCAAAATTTCTTTCTTTCCAGGCAATCGCGATCTGGGGCGTAGCAGCAGAGGTGAGGCTCCGCTGCGGCACTTCCATCAGCGTGATCAAGTAGGTGGCAATATTGTAAACAGCGGTATCTGTGAGGCCATGGGCAGACTGTGATGCCAGGATGATGCTATCGTTTGTTTTGGCCAGGGCATTCAGTGTTGAACTGGCAAAAAAGGCAAGCCCAAAACCTGCCATCTTCCCACCTAACCTTGACGTAACCGGACTGATCGCAGGGGTAAGAGGGAATTCCCCGCTTTTTGAAATATAATAAACCAGGATCAGTAGCGGTGGAAAGTAGGTCCAGGAAAAAAGCTTTGCGAACAATGAAAAATCACCGATCCAACCCAGAATCAGGGCCATGATCAGCAACGTGGTCAAAAACCGAAATAGAAATTCTTTCAGAAAATTAGAGACCACTGTTTTTCGAATGATCCAGGCATATCCTTCATACAGGCTGAATAGCGTCATGCCTATGGTCAGGGGATATAGCAAGTCAAAATATTCAACGAATAGCGGTGACCGGTAACCGAATTTTCTCACCACAAGGGGCTTCACGAGGGGTAACAACACCAGCATGATCAGCAGTGCCACCGCAGTGATACTCAGCGTAACGAACAGCAGGTCGTTCTTACGGTCGGGCAGATACTTTTTGTGGAACGGAAAGAATTTGATCGAGACCGGAACCATACCTACTGTGCAAAGGGTTGACAGCAGTAACGAAAGCTCCAGCAGCAGCCTCGTCAGTCCAAATTCCGCCGGGGTAAAGTATTTCGGGAAAAGATAAAGAACATTGAAAGCACCTATCAGGAAACCCGCATAAATAAAGCCGAGGGAGAAGATACTCTGACGCCTGATAGTTGTCATGCTGTTTGAAAGCATTGAAAATAGTGAAAAATATAGAATCAGCCGCTTACTCAGGCTATGCTTTCAGCCTATATTTGCAGCTATGCAAAAACTGGGGAGAAAATTCTTAAAACTTTTCCTGTTGTTCCCGGCATGGATCAGACTGGGAAGCTTCAAATGGGCATATCGCCTTGCAGAAGAGAATTTCTCTCAGCATCAGTACCTGGGTCTTGTGATTAAGCATGGCAACCTTGTCGCTGAGCGCACGGGCACCACAGTTACAGACGAAATATATCAGCGTCTCAAAGGCGGATTGAAATACTGGGCTCCTTTTGCGCAGTATAAGGGTATCAGTTTTTTTGGTATGGTCAACGGTGAGCTGATCACTGTTGTCGACAGCATCAGGTTCCGCATTGACCATGATGGCAGTTTATTCATCCTCGATGAGATCTTTGCGGAGCGGTTGTACGACCTTCGTGTTGACGAAGATCTTGTAGTGGTAGATGTTGGCATGAATGTAGGCATTGCCACTTTATTTTTTGCTTCATGGTCCAATGTTAAAGCTGTATTTGGCTACGAACCGCTGCCGGATACTTTCCTGCAGGCAACACATAACTTCTCTATTAATCCTTCTCTATCTTCCAAAATAAACCCTGTGCGTTCAGGCATCAGTGACTACAACGGCAAGATCAGGGTGCCGGCTGCAGTATCAGGGTCGGCAGTATTTTCTACAGATCCAACCTTTATTGCTGCCCATGGCATGGCATCGGGTACGGAAGTGGAAGTGGATATCATGCATATTGGCTCTGTGCTCGAAAGCATCAATCAACAATTCCCTGGTACCAGGGTGCTGCTTAAACTGGACTGCGAAGGCGAGGAGTACAGGATCGTGGACTATTTATCTGCAAGTGGTAAGATGGACATGATCTCCGTAGTGGCGTTGGAGTGGCACGTTAAGGGGTTTGATAGCTTATGCGAAATCCTGAAAACCCATCATTTCTCGGTATTTAATTTAGGGCGAAAAGATATTGATCCTCCGGTTGGGATGATCTACGCGTTTAACATGAAAACCAAAGCCAATGCGTAAACTGATCCGAAAGATCCTCAACAAATATGGGTACGATATCGTTAAACTGCCCCCGCAGATTGGGACTGATGAGCGAGATGATTTAAAAAAATTATTCAGCCGGATCTATCACGAGAATATGTGGGGTGGCGAGAAGGGCGAATTCAATTCAGGACCCGGTTCAGATGATTTCGTGGGCATTGCTTACGCAAAGCTCATCAAGGATTATATTCAACAACACCAGATCAAATCAGTGGTTGATATCGGCTGCGGGGATTTTCGCATCGCCAGTCAGTTCATTACAGACGACATTGATTACACGGGCATCGACGTTGTCCCATCCCTGATTGAAAATAACCAGCGCCTCTATGGTAAGTCGAATATCAGGTTCCTGAATATTGATGCAACACGCGAAGCGATTCCCGATGCGGAACTTTGTACAGTTCGCCAGGTACTGCAACATCTTTCCAATGATCATATCCGCTCCATTCTTGTCAAGTGCAGGAAATATCCGCACCTGATCGTTTCTGAACATATCCTTACAGTAGCCGGGGTGATTCCAAATCTGGATATGCACGCCGATTGGAATACCAGGATTGAAATGAATTCCTGCGTGATGCTGGATAAAGAACCTTATAACGCAAGAACGGAATTGCTGCTGGAAGTTGATCCGCAGTTCCATCATCATCCTGATTCAAGGATCAGGACATCAAGGGTTTTTCTATGATCCCGAATATCTTCCATTTCGTGTTTGGAATGAAGCCGGATTTTGGCGGGAAGCCATTTAATATGGTTCATTACCTGGCGGTTCGATCGGCGGCGCAATTGAACAACCCCGACCGCATGTACCTGCATTACCAGTTTGAACCCGGCGGCGAATGGTTTGAAAAAGCAAGACCCTATCTCACCCTCAATAAAATTGCGGCTCCTTTATCGATCCATGGCAACCCGCTGCTCCACGTGGCCCACCAGGCAGATATCGTACGGTTGAATATGTTGCAGCAGCACGGCGGCATATACCTTGATCTGGATACCATCTCAAAAAAGCCCCTGACAGATTTGAGGGTGCATGATTTTGTGATCGCCAAAGAATTCAAACCGCCTGTCTACTATACCAACTGGGACCGGATCAAGAATGTGGTACGACAATTTAAACTCTCGCCCCTGACAGAGCAACAAAAAGTATACGGACTTTGCAATGCGGTGATGTTGGCGGCCCCGGGGAGCAGATTCGTCGAGATCTGGTTGAACAGTTACTCCACATTTAGGTCAAAAGGCAAGGATGAATTCTGGGTGGAGCATTCTGTTAAGGTCCCCTACGAACTGGCTCAACAAAATCCTGAGCTGCTGACCATCCTGGAACCCGCTGCCTTTCACTATCCGGCCTATGATCCCAAAGGGTTGGTCTGGTTGTTCGAGAAAAATCACGACTACAAGGGAGCCTATCTGCATCATCTGTGGGAGACCAATGCGTGGAACTATATTGCTGCTTTAACGCCCGAACTGGTTAAAGAAAGAGACACCACATACAATACCATCGCGAGAAAATATTTGGCATAAAAAAATCCTTTCCGAACGGAAAGGATTTTCAGTATAAGGTTGAGGCAATTAAGCCATATGCGATTCGATCTTCTTAACGAAATTACCTTTAGGCTGTGCACCCACCAGTTTGTCAACCACCTTTCCGTCTTTAATGAACAGGATAGCAGGGAT
>JANMHK010000147.1:0-7175 GCA_031375135.1 Sphingobacteriales bacterium
CAATGGCTCCTGGGTGGGGCCGTCTTCCGCTCCGAGAGGTGTTAAGAATGCAGACTGGAAAACGATCAATGGTGGAGACGGTTTTTGGGTAAGTCCTGATCCCGATGACGAGCATATTGTATATGCGGAATCGCAAGGGGGAAATGCAGTGAGGGTTGATACCCGAACCATGAAAGCGGTGGCTATAAAGCCGCAGGCATCAGGGACTGAGGAGAGCCTACGTTGGAACTGGAATACACCGATTGTGACAGGAACAGCCAATAAGAAGAATGTATACATGGCTGCGCAATTCCTTTACCGGTCCCAGGATCAGGGCAGGTCATGGACAAAGATTTCTGGCGATCTGACCACCAATGATAAATTGAAGCAGCAGCAGGAAAACAGCGGTGGGATCAGTGCAGACGTCACCTCTGCTGAAAATCATTGTACCATTTTTGCCATTGCAGAGTCCCCACTTGACGAGCAAATGATTTGGGTGGGAACGGACGATGGTAATTTACAGCTTACAAAAGATGGCGGAAAAACCTGGGAGAATTTGTCGAAGAACTATGCTGCAGCCGGGATACCAGCACAAACCTGGATCAGCAGTATTGAGCCTTCTGTATTTGATAAGAACACCGTGTACGCAAGTTTTGACAATCACATGTATGGGGATCACAAAACCTACGTGGCGCGTTCTACAGATATGGGTAAAACCTGGACTCTTTTTAACAGCAGCGAATTTTCAGGCTTTGCGCATAAAATAAAGGAAGACCTCAAAAATAAAAGTCTGTTATTCCTGGGAACCGAACTGGGACTGTTTGCCAGTATTGATGCTGGCATCAACTGGTTCAGGATGAAGAGTAATATACCCTGGTATGTTTCGGTCCGCGATATTCAGATCCATCCCACGACGCATGATCTGGTTTTGGCCACTCATGGTCGCGGGATCATCATCCTCGACGATATTTCAACCATTCGGGAATTAACTAAGACCGTGGTAGAGAAAGACGTTCATTTTTTCACGGTGAATCCCATGGTTCTCAGTACCGGGATATTTGGCAGTGGGGGTACAGAAACCCAAGGGGGATGGACTGCTCCAAATGCGCCAACGATTCCGCCTTTTTACTATTACCTGAAAGACAGATTGGATAATGGTGTAGTAAAGCTTGACATCCTGTCCCCGGAAGGGAAACTGTTGGTTAGTTTACCAGGTACTACCAGGAAAGGGATCAACAGGATCAGTTGGGGTCAGCGGACAAAAGGTCCCAGAACGGCTACTGGTACGAAGCCAGACCAGGGTTCGTTCATTTCGCCACAGGTACTGCCGGGTAATTATACTGTGAAGCTCGGGGTAGGACAAAAGGAGTTTACTCAGCCGTTGATCATACAACATCAGGACGAGCTGGGATTCAGCTTAGACGACAGGAAAAAGCAGCACGAAACAGCGATGGAATTATTTGCCCTTCATGAGCAACTTGCCGTAACCGTGGACTCGTTAATTAGTAAGCAGAAGGCATTGAAAGGGCTGATTGATACAGAGAAAAAGGCTAAGGCAAAAAAGAAGTTACAGGCGAGCTATGATATGCTGGAGCAATTGAAGAGTGAAATGGTACCGGTAAAAGCAAATTCGAAGTTTGCAGATGAAATTAGGTTAAGGGATGAGATCACAGAGTTGTATCGAACGGTATGTTTCTCTGAAAACAGACCTTCTAATCTTCAGCTTGAAAAACTAAAACAGTTGAAAGTTAAAGTTGACGAAGCTGCTTCAAAGTTGGCAACGGTCAAATAGCGGATTGGTATTGGTATTTCTGCAGCTGGTCGTAGGCGGTCAGCTGCAGAATTTTTTTATGCAGGTCCTCTGGTCTGAATGGTTTTGGAATAAAATCGGTAAAGCCTTTGGTAAGCAGGTCGGCCTGCATGTCGTCGTAAACGGCAGCAGTAAATGCAACCAAAGGAATGTCAGGATTTTTCGCCCTGATATAAGCTGCCACTTCAATGCCATCCATTTCCGGCATTTCAAGGTCGATCAGCAAAAGGTCGTACTTATTATTATCGTACCGTTCAACCGCCTCCAGTCCATTGACTGCTTCATCCACGGTGAGTTTCCATTTCTGGAGAAATCTTTTCGCCACCAGCATATTGATGGGATTATCTTCTGCCAACAGAACGCGAATGCCTTCAAGGCTATTCAGCTGCTTGAGTGACTCTTCATTGACATAGGATTTCTTGGTATTCACGGGAAAAGTTGCCGTAAAGAAGAAGCAGCTTCCCTTGCCTTGTTCACTCTCAACACCGATCTCACCGCCCATTTTTACAACCAGGTATTTGCAGATAGCCAGGCCAAGGCCGGTTCCACCATATTTACGTGTTGTTTCGGTATCGGCCTGTGTGAAGCTTTCAAAAATAGGTTTGATCTTATTTTGTGGAATGCCAATTCCGGTGTCTTCTACACAGAAATAGATGGTTACTTCATTGTTGATGCTTTTTTCTACCCTGGCCGTCACTGTTATCCTGCCCTCTTTTGTAAACTTCCATGCATTGGAGATCAGATTATTCATGATCTGCATTAACCTGGTTTCGTCGCTAATGATCTCAAGGTCCAATTGGGGATCGATGATCAGCTCCAGTTCAATGTTGGTTCTGCCCGATTGCTGGAAAGGGGCGATCACACGGGTCATGAAATCTTTGAGGTTAAATGGGATCTTTTCAAGTTCCATTTTTCCCGCCTCGAGTTTACTTAAGTCAAGGATATCGTTTACTAACTGCAGCATGTGTTCGGATGAATGTTTCAATACGTCGAACGACTCCCTTTGGCTGGAGAGATATTCTTCCTGCAGAAGTATATTGCTGGTGCCAATAATGGCATTTAATGGAGTTCTGAGTTCGTGGCTCATGTTGCTTAAGAAGCGGGCCTTTACTTTGGCTGCTTTTTCTGCTTTCTCTTTGGCCTTGATGATTTCAAATTCTGCCACTTTTATTTCTGTAATGTCCAGGATACTTATTTTACAGAACTGCTTGTTTTGGTGACTGAAAGGGACAATATTAACATACGCGTAGAATAGTTCATCTCCTGCTCGTTCGAAATCCATATTGCCGTACCATGGGGCACTGTTGGTCACTTCGTTGGCATGAATGTTCCGGATATTTTCCAGCATGGGTTTGCCGAGCAGGTGCTGGACGGGTTGCCTGATCAGGTCAAATTTGTTGTTGAATTTAAAAACATCCAGAGCCCTTTTATTGCAGTCTTTGATCATCAGATCGGTTACGTCAACAATAAAAACCGCGTCAAGAGACGTGTCATAAATGGTGTCGGTTAGGGTTTTTTCGTCCAGTATTTTTTCTTCATGATTCTCGAGGGTCTTGAGAATAATATAAGCAAACAGGGTAGTCAGTAAAAGGGCGATGGAAAGGTTCGTGCTGAATAAGGTGGTGTAGAGGACCTGTGGGATCTCCTGGACATGGCTGTGATAAGGTGCAAATACGAAAATAAATGCTGTGGTGAGTAAGGTGACCACGCTGGTGAATATCAGTTCGTTCAGGTTTTTTTTGGTGTCGATCACAAAGATCAGAGCCAGTAACAGCGGAAAAATCAACATGTACTGCCCTGAACGGAAGCCTTCCACATAACTGAGTACAAAAAGATTCAGGTTAATGGTAGCGATGCCAGTGATCTTTGCCTTTTCGTACTTGCCGTCCTTCACCATGTAGAAGGCAAAAGTGAGCAACAGGGTACCCGAGAGGTTCACGAAGGCGCTGATATACAGGTCGTTAACGATATTGAAGATCAGGTTAATGAAACTAACCCCCAGGCAAAAACTGAGAAAAAGATTGAGCCGGATGATGTGTTTTCGGAAGATAACGGAAGAATACTGGCTAATGCCTGTATTCAAAATAGTTGGTGGAATTGATACTATTTTTTGGAAGATGTTCGTTTTCATACCGTAGGCCTTGTTTAAAGGTCTTTTTCTTAAACGATACTTACTTACTTAAAATTGTGATAATGAACAGTCAAGGTGTACATTATATGTTTTCCGGCCGATTCGATTCCTCCTTCCTTTCTGAATTGTATGGTGGCGACATGGACAGTGCCCGAGAGATTTTTGACACGTCGGTTCATCATCTTTCCCTTGAACTGAAGAATGCGCTCAACCATTATAATAATGGGGACGTGGTAGCGCTTCGTCGGGTATTCCATAAAATTAAACCCTTGTATGGTTACGTGGGGCTACCTGCGTTACATGATCACGTGCTTAGTTTTGAGAACAGGTGTAGCAACGTTCAAGACATCAGTGAATTAAGAAATGAATTTGAGATAATCACCTCCGTAATGGGTGAGTCACTACACGTACTTCGCCAGGAATTGGGCAGAATGCGTTCATTCTCAAATACCAAAGCATCATGAAGATCAGCAGTATAATTGTGGAGGATCTTCAGCCATCAGCTGATTTTCTCCGGAAATTTTGTGAGCGAAGCGGACTTGTAACAGTACAGGAGCACTGTGAAGACGCTGAACAGGCGCTGGATTACCTTTCAGGCAATCTTGTTGACCTGATCTTTCTGGACGTAGAAATGCCCGGCCTGAACGGATTTCAGATGTTGGACCAATTAGTCTATCAACCCCAGGTGATCCTGACCACTTCAAAAGAAGAATATGCGTACAATGCATTTGAATATCGGGTCACCGATTTTCTCAAAAAACCTTTTTCATATCAAAGATTCCTGGACGCCCTTCAAAAAGTAGACAAAGGAAAACAGCTTGAAGGCGAGGAAAACCAGATATTCATTAAGGTGAATGGGAAACTGGTTCGTTTGAAATACGACGATATCCTCTTCATGGAAAGCATGGGGGATTATGTAAAGTTTGTAACCGCGGATAAAAAATATATTACACTCAATACCATGAAGAACCTGGAGCAGAAATTTTGCGGCCAGCAGTTCTGTAAAGTCCATCGTTCATACATCGTCAATTTGTTGGCCATAGAAGATATACAGGAAAACACTTTGTATATCAAGGGAAACGAGATCCCGATCAGCAAGTCTAATAGATCATTGGTGCTGCAAAAGATCAATGTGTTATAAATAAAATATTTGGTTCGTCGGAGGAAGGGGGCTGTTCATCGAAAGGAGTTGCAGGATGCCGGAATAGTATCCATCTTTGTAGTCATAACGATGGAGTTTTCAACCCTTAAACCCTAACCTAAGCCTCCATTCAGAAGTCTGACCCGGTTTTTGTTCGTACCCAAACGAAATCGTGCCTACCCTCGAAAACTAAACACGAACCACGATTTCAAAACATGAGCGCCCCTGTCAAAAGCGGGGGCGCTATTTTTTTAGTTAGAATTGGCAGATTGCCCTTGCGGAAGTACTTTCATGGCTGAACGAGTTTAGTATGAAAAAATATCTGATAGTCACTGTCCTGATCGCATTTTTCCTCCCTTTGATGGCCCAGAAAAATAAGAAATCCACGCCCGTGAAAGAAACGGCGGCGGACTCGGTTTTTCTGTCTAAAGTGAAGTATCGCCTGGTAGGTCCATTCCGGGGTGGCCGGAGCGGATCGGTGGTGGGTAGTTTGAAGAATGAACAGACATTTTATTTCGGTGCTACCGGTGGAGGTGTCTGGAAAACCACCGATGGTGGCAGTAACTGGTCTAATATTTCAGATAAATATTTCGGTGGGACCATTGGCTCTGTTGCCATTGCTCCTTCTGATGAATCTATCTTATATGTAGGTGAAGGGGAGAACACCCTGCGCGGGAACGTAAGCGAAGGCCTTGGCGGAATTTGGCGCAGCAATGACGGTGGCAGAAGCTGGCGTAACCTTGGATTGAAAGAAGGACGTCATATCATTCGTATTGTCATTCATCCGCGTAATCCCGATGTGGTATGGGCAGCAGTTGTTGGGCACCTTTTTGGCCCTCATGAAGAGCGCGGTGTATTTAAAACAATGGACGGTGGCAAAACCTGGAAGAAAGTACTGTATGTCAATAATCAGACAGGAGCGTCTGATCTGGTCATGGAGCCAGGTAATCCCGATGTGTTATACGCAGGTACCTGGCGTGTGATCAGGACGCCCTATAGCCTCGAAAGCGGCGGAGAGGGCAGTGGACTGTGGAAGAGTACCGATGGTGGTGAGAGCTGGAAGAATATTTCCCAGGCCAAGGGTTTGCCCAAGGGCGTGTGGGGTATCGTGGGCGTCGCGGCAGCACCTTCTAAAACGGATAAACTATACGCTATCGTTGAAAATGCCAATGGCGGACTATACACGAGCAATGATGCCGGAGAAACCTGGAAGCTCACCAGCGCCGATAATGATATTCGCCAGCGGGCCTGGTATTATTCGAAGGTATTTGTAGATCCTGCCAATGAGAATTTGGTGTATTGCCCGAATGTGAATTTCATGTACAGCAGAGACGGGGGTAAGACCTTCCAATCGTACAATACCCCCCATGGCGATCACCATGACCTTTGGATCGATCCTGCAAATGGTAAAAGAATGATCGTGGCAGATGATGGCGGTGCGCAGGTGAGTTTTGACGGCGGCCAGAATTGGAGCACCTATGAGAACCAGCCAACTGCACAGTTCTATCGGGTAAGTACAGACAACGCATTCCCTTACCATATACTCGGCGCACAGCAGGATAATTCAACCGTCAGGATCAAAGCCTTCACGTATGGCGGAGACATCAACAGGTCCGACTGGGGATCTACAGCGGGTTTCGAAAGCGGATATGTAGTGGCTGACCCAACAAATCCAGAGATCGTCTATGGCGGTAACTATGGAGGTTACCTGTCAAGGCTTGACCATCGTACCGGGGAGAACAGGGCCATCAATGTTTGGCCTGAAAGTCCTATTGGAGCTGGTGCTGATGTACAGAAATATCGTTTTCAGTGGAACTTCCCGCTTTTCTTTTCACCACATGACCCTAAACGTTTGTATGCTGCAGGCAATGCATTATTTGTGACGAATAATGAAGGCGCGAGTTGGGAAAAGATCTCGCCGGATCTGACTACGAACGACAAGAAAAAACAAGCTTCGAGTGGTGGACCGATCACCCAGGATAATACTACGGTGGAATATTACTGCACCATTTTCGCCGCCGCTGAAAGTCCATTGGAAAAAGACCTGCTATGGACCGGCAGTGATGACGGATTGGTGCATGTCAGCAGAAACGGGGGCAAGGATTGGGAAAATG
>JANMHK010000151.1:0-5343 GCA_031375135.1 Sphingobacteriales bacterium
TGCATTTGGAGGGCGAGGCTTTTTTTGACGTAGCACACAGAAGACGTTCGCCATTTATAGTGAAGCTGAAAGATTATGACGTTAAAGTGATGGGAACTATGTTCAATGTGCGGTCTTATGCCGGTGACAAGATAAGTGAGACTGCACTTGTTAAGGGGGAAGTGCAAATCATTTTAAAAAAAGGGTCAGTGAATCGTCTCACTCTAAAGCCTAACGAGAAAGCGGTCATTTCTACCTCATCTTCTGGTTCACGCTTAGAGGGAAATAATCAGGAGCGGATTGAAAGCAAGCTTGACATTTCTATCCTTATAAAGCCCGTAACTATTGGCAATGACGGAAGCTCAGTTGTAGAAACAGGTTGGATGCAGAACCGCTTGGAAATAAACGATGAAACATTTGAAGAATTGAAAACTAAACTGGAAAGGTGGTATGGGGTAAAGATCAGCTTTGCAGACAATGAAGTGAAATATTTCCGGTTTA
The DNA here is from genome assembly GCA_031375135.1 of Sphingobacteriales bacterium. Lineage (GTDB taxonomy): Bacteria > Bacteroidota > Bacteroidia > Chitinophagales > Chitinophagaceae > Pollutibacter. The sequence goes on from JANMHK010000151.1 coordinate 481, forward strand.
CGGCCACTTTTGAAAAAGAATCTATTGAGCAGGCATTACGAGCGATGCAACTAACCTATCCTTTTCAATTTTCAACAAATAGCAAAAACCAAATACAAGTTGGTAAATAAAGAAAGGGAAGAATGTTCCTCCCCTTCCAGTGTTCATAACCACAGAAGCAGGTATCAAGTGACGTTGCGCCTGCAACTGTTTAAAACCGAAACGAAAGTATGAAAAAAACAAATGGCTTTCAAAGCATTCCCAGGCGGGTGCTAAAAACGATGTTGCTTATGAAACTCTGCTTTGCTATTATTCTGGCTGCTAGCCTACAGGTTTCTGCCAAAACCTATTCGCAGGAAAAGATCACGGTTGACTTCAGAAATGTGAAGTTGGACCAAGCACTGAAAGAAATTGAGCACAAAAGCGATTACCGCATTGCCTTCAGTACACTGAGTTTCTCCCGTTCGACAAGAATTACTTTTCACGGGTCAAACCTGCTAGTAAATGAGGTGTTGGACACTTTGCTAAACAACAGCGGTCTCCGTTACCAGATGATGGACAACAAGCTTATCGTTATTACAAAAGCAGAAGAGAGTGCGCCTGCTCGTACTATCACCGGGAAGGTAACAGATGAGAAAGGCACTCCTTTAGCAGGAGTCACCGTTCAAGTACGAGGTTCGGAAGGGGTCACTACCACAGCAGCCGATGGTTCTTTTTCTATTGAGGTGCCGGATAATGCAAAGGTATTGGTATTCTCTTATGTGGGTATGGAAGGCCAGGAGGTCTCTATCAACGGAATAACATCGGTGCATATAAATATTTTTTCTTCAGAGAAAGCGTTGGATTATGTTGTTGTGATTGGCTACGGTACCCAGTCGAAGAGGAGCCTTGTAGGATCTGTGGGTAAAATCACCTCCAAAAGAATTGAAGGCCGTCCCATCGCAAGTGCGGAGCAAGCTTTAATTGGTCTTACCCCCGGGCTAAATGTGGCGCAACCCGGATCATCGCCCGGCGACCTGGCAACGATTAATATCCGTGGCATCGGTTCTATCTCTGCAGGCTACAGCCCGCTTTTCGTCATTGATGGTTTTCCCACCGATCAACGCAATTTCGCTGCAATTAATCCCAGAGATATCGAGTCCATTGAGGTCTTAAAAGATGCGTCTGCGACGGCTATTTATGGCTCCCGCGGTGCCAATGGCGTTATCTTGGTGACAACAAAAGAGGCCAAAAATGGTCGGTCACAAATCACTGTTGGCATATCCACCGGCATCGGAAGCATTCCGAACAGTGCACGCCCCAAACTGCTAAATGCTCAGGAATACGTGCAATATTATAAGGAGAGCTTTGCCAATCGAAACCTGCCCGTTCCGAATGCCATTGCCAACTGGGATGGCAAAACAAATACTAACTGGCAGGATGTTGTGTATCAAAACGGGGCCTTTCAGGATTATAGTATTTCGGCAAGTGGCGGTGCGGAAAAAGTCAACTACCTATTATCGGGAAACTACATCGACCAGGTGGGAACGGTAATTGGTGAAGGTCAAAAAAAATATTCTCTCCGGATGAGGGTGGACTACAATCCGACGGGACGAATCAAATTGGGGATGATGATTGCTCCGAATATAACGAATATAGAAAGGAGTAGCCCCGCTCCGGAAGATGGGACGGACTGGGCTTCGCTCAATTCACTAGCTTATTTGTTGCCACCGATTGTGCCTGTCAGGAGAGCGAATGGTTCGTATGCCCTGCCAAGCGATCTGGGAATTCCGGGCCCGGCCGGTCAATTGGCCAACCCGCTTGAATTGGCAGAACAGTACAAGCGCAAAACTTCAATATTCAATCTGTTGGCGAATTCCTATGCGTCGCTTGAAGTCACCCCGGGGCTGATTTTAAGAAGCAGCATTGGGTTAAACTTTGCTTCCGTAAATGGAAGAACGTTTTATGCGCCTACCGGCCCGCGGTTTACGTTGCCCAATGTTAGCACGCTCAATTTAAGTAAGGGACAAGAGGTTGGATGGTTGAGCGAAACGACCGTGAACTATAAAAAGGCTGTTCGCGATCATGTATTTGAATTCTTGGGAGGTTACACGGCGCAGCAAGATCAGTCTGAATCGCTCAACGGCAATGTCAGCTCCTTAGCAGTGGCCGGTCCCCTGATTTTATCAATCGGAGATAGAACAACACTCACGGCTGCCAATGGAGTTACAAAAAATGTGCTGCTTTCGACCTTGGGCCGAGCAAACTATTCGTTTAAAAACAAATACTTGTTTACTGCTAATGTCCGGCGCGATGGTAGTTCGCGATTTGGTGCCAATAACCGGTATAAAACCTTCTGGTCCGCTGGGGGTGGATGGATTTTGTCCGATGAGTCGTTTATGAAAGGAGTTAAATTCCTGTCAAGTGCCAAGATCAGAGGTTCCTATGGCACCACCGGTAGTAATAGCATCCCTGATTTCATTGCCCGCCCCAGTTTAACCCCCGCGAATCAGGCCTTTGGCAATAGTCTGGTGATCGGTGCTTTTAACGGCGATCCCGGCAATGCGTATTTAACCTGGGAAACCTCTCAAAAATTGGACATTGGTGCAGACTTGTATTTTTTTCAAGATCGCCTCAGCCTGATCGTTGATTATTATAACAACACAACTAAAGACCTCTTGTTAACAAAGAGCCTTCCTTTGTCATCAGGCTTTGCCGGCACGTTGACCAATATTGGCAGCATGGTTAATAAAGGCATCGAGCTCTCCATTAATGCCAATGTGTTGAGGACAAAAGAATGGAATGTTACAATCGGTGGCAATGTCACCCGCAACTCTCAAGAAGTGACGTCCTTGGGCGGACCTACTGAATTGTTTAATTTCTTCGGTGCCTTGCGCACTGTTGTTGGCGGCGAGTTGCAACGCATCAGAGGTGTGAAAGCCATTGGCGTCGTGAGGCCGCGTGAGGTGATCCCTTCACAACCCAATGTCGTAGCGGGGGATATTAAATTTGAAGATTATGACAAAAATGGTTCAATCAGCGATTTCCTGGGCGGCGACGGCCAGTTGTTGGGTGACCCTAATCTCGATTGGCTTTACGGCTTCAATACTTCGGTGCGGTTCAAGAACTTTGAATTGTTCGCCTTATTCAATGGGCAAGCCGGTGGCAGCGTGTACGACTTTTATTTAATTCAGGTGGGCACGGATGCTCAAGGGGTTAACTTGTCTAAGAAATTTTGGTACGATGGACGTTATGTTTCAGACAATCAGCAGGGGGATGGGAAAACACCTCGTGCCGGGGCTTTGCAAACCGGAAACGCCGGCGTAGGATTTGTGTCATCGTTAGGCGTTCAAAAGACCGATTATCTACGGGTCCGAAACCTTACCCTCTCTTACAACATACCCGCTTCCGCGCTTAAGTATGGGTTAAAGAGTTTCCGTTTGTTTACCTCGGTCGAAAATTTATACACGTTTACCAAATTCATCGGCGGAAATCCGGATGCCCGGCGAAACTCAATAGGAGGGCCAGGTTTGATTGGCGGTTCACGCATAGGGGGTACATACGATGGAAGAGAATTGGCTTTGACAAGTGTACCGTCTTTGCCTTTGCCACGGACGTGGACAATAGGACTGAACATAACCTTTTGACAAACCTCATGATCTGTTCAAAAACTATTTGACTGATTTCTAAAATGAAAAAAATATGAATCTTATCAATCACCTAGCCAGTATACATTGGAAATCACAAAAGGCGCTGTGGCTTTTCTGTCTACTTTTTTTTATGTTATCCTGCAAAAAGTCCATTCTGGAAGTGGTGCCCGAAGACAGGATAGATAGAACGACATTTTACAGTACGGACGCCCAGGTGATCATCGCTGTCAACGGAGTGTATGCCAGTTTGCGGGGCGATTATGGCAACCTGAACCTGTTTGTAATGAGAGAGGCACGGTCGGACAATGGACAACTCAATCCAAACGGTCAGTCTGAGCAAATATCGTTGGATGCCTTCAAAGAAACGTCTGGTAATTTGTTAGTTCTGGATGGTTGGACGAACATGTACCGCACCATTTCCTTGGCTAATGCAGTCATCGAAAATGGACCGAAGGCTACGGGTGATAAAGCTTTGATTGATCGGGCCATAGCAGAAGCCAAGTTCATACGGGGGCTTACTTATTTCCAAATTGCCAGGCTGTGGGGACAGGCGCCACTGCGGCTCACTGTAACTGACGTGGAAAATCCTATCGTGCCCAGTTCGACTATGGCCGACATCTACAATCAGATTGTAAAAGATTTAACAGAGGCAAGTTCTGTTTTGCCCGAGTCCTATCCGGGTGGTGCGTCAAAAGAAGTTGGCCGGGCAACCAAATATTCAGCACTGGCACTACTGGGCAAAGTCGAATTGCAAAGAGGCAACAAAGCACCCTCCGTGACCGCTTTGCGCCAGGTTCTTGGTAAATATTCTTTGCAGATAAATTACGCTGATCTATTTAAAGCGGGCAACGATAACCAACCAGAATCGATTTTCGAAGTCAATTTCAATCCGGCCAATCAAACGGGTTTGGGCCTGCCGGCCAATTTTGTGTACCAAAGCGAGTTCACACGCTTAGGCATAAAGGCGAACGGAACTACACAGCCAGCGGTTATTCCCACCACGTCCATCATCAATGCGTATGAACCAGGGGATCTGCGAAAAGCCGCCACCATAGCCATTTCGGTCGCTGAAAATAAACCCTACATCAAAAAATACATTGATCCCGCAGCAGCAGCGCAGGGGCACGATATCAATCTCCTGGTAATCCGGTATGCGGATGTATTGCTGTCTTTGGCAGAAGCATTGGGTGAAGGAACAGAAGCCTATGGGCTCATTAATCAGGTTCGTACCAGAGCGGGTTTGGGGCCCATAAGT
>JANMHK010000161.1:0-2635 GCA_031375135.1 Sphingobacteriales bacterium
GCTTATGCGTATGATAAAAATGCAAGTCCAGATAAAACGGCTGTTTTTTTCTTAACGATAAACTTTTTGCAAAAGCATATTGGAACAACTGATTACCGAGGCCATAATGAATTTTTACAATCAACATCATTTTCAGTTGTACATCCTTGCCCAAACATCCTCAAGAAAAATATTCATGTTTAATTTATCCTGAAACGCCTTTTTTGCATTGGCACTATAGAACTCATATTTTTCAAAAACATCCTCAATGGCGCGAGGAATATCTTCTACTGATTCTACCACTTCGCCTAAATCAAAGTCCCGGACCAAATCGGCAAGGCCCGGCAGATTTGATACAATGACCGGAAGTCCGAACTTGATATATTGGAATAATTTACCCGACGCGCTTCCAATGATCCCGAAATTATCGCCATACTCTTTGTTATAAATGGCCAAACCAACAGATGCCGATGAAAACAATTCGTACAACTGATCATAGGGCAAGGGCTCAAGCGATAACAAGAGTTTTTCCCCTCCCGATCTTCTGATACGTTCCAAATATGGCGTATCTGTTTTGCCTGCAAGCCTTTCATGAAATACCACCCGAACGGGTAGTGCCGTATTCCATTTCCCAATCACTTCCGCTATAGCAAGACTGCAAACTGCTTCGCCGATCATCCCTGCTGACAAAACCAGCTTTGTATCGCGGGGAAGATTAAATTTCTTGAGAAAAAAATCTCCGTGCCCAATATCCTCATTCCCTTTCTCTACAGAGTTTGGAAGATAAAGGAAGTTATCTATCGTAAAACCCAAGGTTCTATTTAACAGGGCGGCCCTGAACCTATCCTGTATGATCACGTGGTCAACCTCATTCTTCATCATCGACCGCTCCACTTCTTTGATCTTCACTAAAGTTTCATCCCGTGTCCCAAACTCCAAATCCAATATCTCAAATGAAATATTGATTGTCGCATCAGCCGTTACACCGCTTTTTTTAAATGCATAGAGCCCGGTTGCGTCAACACAATAGGCTACATCATAATGCCCTGTTTCTTTGCCTGCGATCCTGGCAAACCGGTCCAGTGCCTGGCCTGATAAACGATTATTGACCTTCTTAACGAACTCAGGAAAAAATTTCCAACCGATCCTGCTGTTTATGACTGATGATATTGTTTTTCCGACGTGTCGATCAGGATTAATTCTAGTGACTCTTACCAATCTGGGATCAAATGTTTCAATCACTTTAGTTTCTTCCCGATCAGAAAGAATCAGCGTTACATGAACATTTTTGGAAGAAAGCAGCCTGATGAAAGCGATCAATGTTGGCGCAACATCAAGATAGCCTTCCCAGAAAAAAATGACCGCCTTCAACTGCTTACCCAATGGCCCTGATTGACTGAATCACAAACTCTGCCTCCCCATCTTCCAACCCCAAGCCCGAAGGGATATAGAATCCATTCCGGGCTAATTTTTCTGCAACCGGATAATGCTCGCCGGCAAATAAGCCGAGATCCTGAAAAACAGGTTGCTCATGCATGCACCAGAAAAAAGGCCTCGTGCCTATGCCTTTTTCATTCAGGCAGGAGACGATCCTGTTACATGCTTCTTCTGTTTCTGCCAAAATGCCGAACACCCAGTACAGGTTCTCCGCATATGAACAGCTTGCAAGGGGAAGCTCCAAACCATTCACGCCGCTTAGACCTTCCTGGTATTGTTTTCCGATTTGTTTTTTTCTGCTGATATGATCATCCCAGTATTCCAACTGGGCCAGTCCGAGTGCAGCCTGGATATTGGTCATCCGGTAATTCCAGCCCATTTCTTTATGGACGAAACGCCTGCCATTTTCCTCAAAACCGATATTTCTCAACTTCCGGCATTTGGCCGCGATTGCCTCATCATCACAAACCACCATGCCGCCTTCGCCCGTTGTCACCAGCTTGTTGGGATAGAAACTGAAAATGCTTACATCCCCGAAACTTCCGCAAGGCCGGCCCTTATAGGTTTGGCCATGCATTTCCGCGGCGTCTTCCAATAGCATTAACCCGTATTTCCGGCAAAGCGCCAACACAGGATCCATGTCGGTTGGTAACCCGTAGGTATGAACCACCAGGATCGCCTTCGTTTTAGAACTGATTTTCGCCTCGATCCCGGAAACATCCATATTCCAGGTCTCCGGATCACTATCCACCAGCACCGGAATTCCGCCTGCCCTGATGATGGAAAGCGCAGGTGAAATAATCGTAAATGCAGGCATGATCACTTCGTCTCCCGCCCTTATTCCCAATGCGGCAACAGCCACATCCAGGGCTGCGGAACCACTGCTCACCGCTATTCCATGCGCACGTCCAATTTTTCTGCTGAACTTTTCCTCAAATTCCTTTACAAAAGGTCCCTCCGAAGAAATCCACCCCGTACGAACACATTCGGCCAGCCATTTCTCCTCATTACCATGAAACCAGGGCCTGTTGACAGGTATATTCATCTTGCCCGAGGGCAGATATTTTACTTTTTTAATATATAACAAACCCCCCAGGTTTGGTCTGAAGGGGGTGCGCCGGTCAGGAACTCCTCGGCCTTTACCAGCTGAAAGCCGGTCATATTTGCTAATGTCTCAACGTCTGAAATACTAAAATGCCTCATAGGATGGGTTTCCAGC
>JANMHK010000255.1:0-10337 GCA_031375135.1 Sphingobacteriales bacterium
CGTCCATTTTAAGGCTCAGATTTTTCATATCATGAAGTTAAGAAAGAGTATATACTATTAGTGATACCACTGCAGGTTTCCCTCAATCCTTGGGTCTCATAATATTCAGGACAGGTCGTGATGGTTAAGGGTATAAACAACCTAATTTCAGCCCTACTAAACGGTTGCACATGTCAAGCTTTATAAAGTCCTTGTTTTTCGCGGTGGTCTTATTCATGTCCACCATCGTAAGGGCTCAGTTGGTTGTTCCGGAGATATTTTCAGACAATATGGTGTTGCAGCGCGATAAGCCGGTTCCTGTATGGGGCAAAGCAAGTCCGGGTCACGCGGTGAGCGTAGTGTTTGGGGGTAATAGCCAAACTGCGAAAGCGGATGAGAGCGGTCAATGGAAGGTCATGCTTCCTCCGATGCCGGCGAATGCTGTTCCACAGAACATGACCGTACAGGGCGAATCGGTCATCGTATTTACAAATATTTTAGTAGGCGACGTATGGCTTTGCAGCGGCCAGAGTAATATGCAATATGCATTGGACAGGTCATTAAGTCCGTTTCTAGGTCCTGCTAAAGGGCCAGACGTTGCAGCACTGGAAGTGAAGGCGGCGAAACCGGAGGGGGTCAGATACATTATGGTTGACCGCGTACTCAACAAATATCCCAAGCTGCCCACCAAGGGCTGGAAAACGGGGGAAGACAGTATGGTAAGATATGGATCGGCGATCGGATACTTCTTTGCTAAGGAAATCAATAGTAAGATGAATGTGCCCATTGGGGTGATCACATCGGCCTGGGGCGGAACCCGGATCGAGCCCTGGGTGCCAGAGGCGGCCTGGGCGGGCTCACCAGTTTTTAAAGATTCAGTGAAAGGCGAGCAGTTCACGATTCACGGGGCAAAGCCCGCGACCATGTATAAGGGCATGATCTCGCCGATGGTTCCATTTGCCATCAAGGGTGTGTTATGGTATCAGGGCGAGTCGAATGTGATGACCAATGACCAGGAAACCTATTCGGAAAAATTCAGGTTGCTGGTGGATTCCTGGAGAAAGCTTTTTAATGATGCCGACATGCCGTTTTATTATGTGCAGCTGGCACCGTATAAGTATTCAGCAAGGAAGCCGAATAAAGAAGACCTGCTGGCCTATTATTGGGAAGCGCAGACGTCTTCATTGTCGTTGAAAAATACGGGCATGGTGGTCACGACGGACCTGGTGGATAAGTTGACTGATATACATCCTTCTTACAAATGGGAAGTGGCGCATAGGCTTGCCTTAACTGCACTAGGCAATGTGTATCAGCAGAAAGACATAGTTTATTCCGGGCCCCTGTATTCATCGTCCAAAAGAAAAAAGAAGGCCGTTGAAATAAGGTTTGCGCATATTGGCGGGGGGCTGGCAAGTAGTGATGGCAAGCCATTGAGCTGGTTTACCATCGCGGGTGAGGATGGGGTATTTGTGCCGGCGGATGCGGTCATCAAAGGGAAAAAACTGGTAGTATCTTCGGCATCGGTAAAAAAGCCATTATTTGTTCGCTTTGCATGGAGTGAAAATGCACAACCGAATTTTGCAAACAAGGAGGGCTTGCCCGCGGTACCATTCAGGACGGACGCGATTCCTTATAAGAACTAAATCACTGCCTAAGCGTTGTTCAGTTTGTTGATGGCGGCGGCCTGTATATAGTAAAAGAAGAAATAGTACATGAAAATAGGCCTGTTTATACCTTGTTATGTTGATCAGTTCTTTCCCGATGTGGCGAGGGCAACTTATGAGTTGCTGACCAAGCTGGGATGTGAAGTTGAATATCCATTGGGGCAAACCTGCTGCGGCCAACCGATGGCCAATAGTGGATTTGCTTCGCTGAGTAAGGGCTGTGATGCCAATTTTATCAGCTGCTTTAAGCATGTGGACTATGTGGTGGCGCCATCGGGTAGCTGCGTATTGCATTTGAAAGAACATCTACATGGTTCTGACGAAAAAGCAGCGACCCATATCCGCGAACATATCTATGAGCTCACCGAGTTTCTGACAGATGTATTAAAAGTATCCACACTTCCGGCCAGTTTTCCTCATCGGGTAGGCATGCACGTGAGTTGTCACGGTCAGCGTGGATTACATTTGTCATCCATGACTGAGCTCAGGCTTCCTGAATTCTCCAAGCCCATGCAATTATTGAATATGGTGGAGGGCATAGAGGTATCATATCCGGAGCGGAAAGATGAGTGTTGCGGGTTTGGCGGAACCTTCTGCGTATTTGAGGAAGCGGTATCGGTGAAGATGGGGAAGGACAGGATCAAAGAGCATGATGTGAATGAGGTGGAGTACATCACGGGTGTGGATGTGAGTTGCCTGATGCACCTGGAAGGGATCTTAAAAAGAAATGGCAGCAAAGTCAAGACCATCCACATTGCCGAAATATTAAATCACGAATTGAAACAGAAAGCATGAGTGATGTGATCAATGGAAAGGGAGTTTTATCGCATGCAGACGCGGCGGAGGTATTCATATCCGACGAACCGCGGACGGACTGGCACGACGAGACATTGTGGTTTGTAAGGTCGAAGCGCGACAAGGCGTCGTTGCAGGTGCCAGAGTGGGAAGAATTGAGATCGTTGGCTTCAGCCATTAAAGATCATTCTTTGTCGAACCTCGACAATTATTTGAAGGAGTTTGAAGAAAAAGCCACGGCCAATGGCATCAGGATACATTGGGCCGCGGATGCCGGGGAACACAACCAGATCATCCTGGACATTTTAAAAAAGCATGGCTTTTCTAAAATGGTAAAGAGTAAGTCGATGCTTACGGAGGAATGTCATCTGAATCCGTTTTTGGAAAAAAACGGCATTGAAGTGGTGGACACGGATCTCGGGGAACGCATCGTGCAGTTCAGGCAGGAAACGCCCAGTCATATTGTATTGCCGGCGATCCATTTGAAGAAACAGGATGTGAGTGATACGTTTCATGAGCATTTGGGAACGGAGAAAGGAAATAATGATCCGCAATATCTGACAGAAGCGGCGCGGGGTCATTTGAGGGAGAAGTTTATCAGTTCACCGCTGGCGCTTACCGGTGTGAATTTTGCGATAGCAGAAACCGGGGGCTTTGTGGTTTGCACCAATGAAGGCAATGCCGATATGGGCGTGCATGCAGCTTCCGTGCACATTGCCTGTATGGGTGTAGAGAAGATCATACCAAGGGCAAAAGACCTTGCCGTATTTCTTCGGTTACTCGCGAGGAGTGCAACGGGGCAGCCGATCACAACGTATTCAAGTCATTTTCATAAGCCCCGGCGCGGACAGGAAATGCATGTGGTGATTGTGGACAACGGGCGGAGTCGCCAGTTGGGCAGGGCAGATTTCAGGAACTCGTTGAAATGCATTCGTTGTGCCGCATGCTTCAATACCTGTCCTGTTTACAGAAGAAGCGGCGGTCACAGCTATCACACTGCTGTAGCGGGGCCGATAGGTGCCATCCTGAATCCGAATTTAGACATGAAAGCCAATGCGGATCTTCCATTCGCGTCAACGCTATGCGGGTCTTGTAGTAATGTTTGTCCTGTTAAGATCGACATCCATGAGCAGCTATGGAAGTGGCGGCAGGTATTGGCGGAAGAGGGCCATGTGGCGCCATCGAAAAAAGTAGCGATGAAAGGGTTGGCATTTATATTTTCGAGTCCTGCGTTATTTCGATTTGCAGGCCGGGTTGGAAGAAAGATGATGCGTGCATTTCCGGGATTGATGAATAATAAGAAGATGAACCCCTGGTACAAGCAGCGGGAGATGCCCGAGGCGCCGGCACAGAGCTTCAGGGACTGGTACAAACAAAACAAAACATGAGTTCGAGAGAAAAAATATTGAGTGCAATTACGGCGAATAAGCCAGTGCTGGTAGCGGCACCAGAGTTGGTGTTGTCGGTAGTTGCGGACCGAGAGAACATGGTGGCGCGATATGTAAAGGCGGTGGAGGTCATTGCCGGAAAGGCCGTGGTGTTGCAAAGTTTGGATGCTGTGATCGAAGATGTTAGGGCTACGCGTGCCGCAGGTCACTATGTGGTGAATACGATCGCTGCGCTTGGGCCACTCAGTGATGAGGTGACTACAGATACGCATGCGGATACTTTGGAGCCAATCTATAAAGCATTTTTATCTGCAGAATTTGGCGTGGTAGAAAACGGCGCGGTATGGATGACGGAATCTCAGATGCAGAACAGGCTGGTGCCCTTTATTTGCCAGCATCTGGTGATTTGCATTCGGGCCACTGATTTGGTTCCCAATATGCATGAAGCTTATGACCGCATCCGGGAGATGGAAGGCTATGGTCTTTTTCTTGCCGGCCCTTCCAAAACGGCTGACATTGAGCAGTCGTTAGTCATAGGCGCCCATGGCGCAAGGAGTTTGGTGGTGTATGTGGTAGAGGGGTAGGGCAGCAACATGTCAGTCAAGAGGCAACTTAAGCCAGTTTCTCTCCGTGAAATTTTCTATTACTTCTTCAATTGAAAGTCCTTATGCCCGGTTTGCCACAATGCAAAGGCATAACGGTTGGCAAAGTTCCTGAAGCCGATCAACTTGTCATCACTCCAGTGGCCAGCATCAAAACTCACCAGCATCATCACGGGCTTGTTGCCCGGGTTTAGATCTTGCATTCGGGCAACCATTTTGCCGGGCTGCCAGAATGGTACGCGCGTATCATTCAGTCCGGTCACCGCCAGTACCGCAGGGTATGAAACGCCTTTTTGGATATGCCCGTAGGTGTCCATCTCTATTAGTCCCATTGCTTCGGAGGAATCTTTTAAAGTCCCGAATTCTTTCGCATCCATAAGGCCATTGGGCCGAAACTCCCCACGCACTGGGTTGCTTACGGGCACATCATTCACGGCCACACCGAAGAGGTCTGGCCGCTCAGTCATTGCCCTGCCGATCATGATCCCGCCTGCACTGGTGCCCTCACCAATGATTTTTTTAGGAGAGGTGAACTTTTTTTGTACCAGGTACTCCGCGCAGGCGATGAAGTCCTTCCATGTATTGGGTTTGGTGGCCTTCAGTCCGCCCTTATACCAGGCATCACCTTTCTCACCACCACCCCGGACATGGGTTACCGCTATAATAACACCCCTGTTCAACAGGGCCAGGTTCATCGGATCGAACCAGGGTAAAAAGGTTGCTGCGTATGATCCGTAGCCTCGCAGGTAGACAATATTGTCGCCATTTTTTTTAAGGTTTCGGTTATAGATGATCGACAGGGGTACCATCACGCCGTCGTGGCTTTTCGCTTCTACCTCTTCCACTACCAATTGGTCGGCACCAGGGTATTTTACCGTAATGTTGAATGCGCTCACTTTAAGGGCGCCGGTGTTAACATCATAATCATAGGTGGTCTGAGGTTGGGTCCAGGAACTGAGCATCAGCATACATTCGTTCGATCTTGTATTGGCCGGAGCTATCCAGGCGGTCCCGGTAAATTGCTGGTTCACTTTCTGCAGTTTCCCGCTCGAAAAGCCGTACTGGTATATAGAACTATTCACCCCGTCCGTGGTCTGATAGAACAAGAAATCCTTCGAACTGCTCATCCACTGGATATTATCCTTTCCTTCTGGTACCACAATCCTTTCCTTTTTTCCCGGGTCATTGATGGACCTGACAATGATCTTATAGTTTGGTGTATTTTTTCTGGTGAGCAGGTAGGCGCTGTCGTTACGCAGGATCATGGCGGTGATGTCGTCGGATTTATCCACTATCTGCCTCCATTGCAGGTTGCTAAGATTATTTGCGGGGGTCAGGTACATTCTTAGTGACGTATTTCCACCTTCTCCCCAGGTGGATATAATGTATTTGTCGTCGTCCGAATAATTGTTGAACCCCCAATCGCTTTCCGTGAGTCCGAGGCCGGGATACGTCGCGGCGGAGATGAGAAGTTTATCCTTGTCCATACTCGTGCCCAGCTCGTGGTATTTGAGCTTATTGTGTAGGAACAATTCGGTCGATTGAGGATCATTTGTCGGCGGTGCAGTATAGAAAAAACCCTTATTGTCCGGCGTCCATACACCTACACCGCCTAACACGGGATACAGTTCCTCAGGGTAATATTTTTTCGTGTCAACGTCCATGGTCTTGACTTTTTTGACATCGTTATTACCGGGGTCACCAAGGATTAGTGCGATTTTGCGGCCGTCGTTGCTGGGGCTATACCAGTAGGTATTCTTACCTTCACCATAAGATTTCGGATCGAAAAGGAGGATATCTTTCCCGGTCTTTCCTTCACGGTAATAAAGCCTGCCTTCATTTTCACCAGCCAGCGTTCTTTTGTAGAAATAGCGGTTCCCACCTTTTCGTGGAAAGGAGATGGATACCTTATTGATGGTGTCAAATTTTCGGAAATCGGCGAGCAGCGCTTCGCGCCCGGGAATTGTTTTAAGCAGGTTTTCCGTCAGCTCAGCCTGTGCCTTTAACCAGCTGAGGGTTTCTTCACTTTTCATATCCTCCATCCAACGATAATCATCCACTACGATCTTCCCGTAAAGGGTGTCCGTTACAGGTATTTTTTTCGCAACGGGATATGGCTGTGCCTGGAGTTGAATGAAGCAGTTCAGAAGACTACATGCGGAAATAATGGTCGCTGTTCGCCGAAAGGAATTGGGTGTCATTTTAGAAAAGTTGGGTACTCTAATGTAAGCTTATTATACTGTTCCTACCATCACTTCACCACCAGCTATTCCTGCTGTGTTAGGGCTGTGAGAATCAAATTCAGCATTCAAGCTGCATGTTGTGATTTATGAAGTTTAATCCTTGCTAATTCCTTTCCTATCGATCGAATTGCTGCTTCAATACTCTTAACGCGTTCAAGCGAAGGAAACTTAATTCCTGCAGCATACTGCCGCATTAATGTAGAGTTTATAGAGGCCCTTTTCCCGACATCTGAAATATTTAAAAAAGAGAATTCTTCGAAGAATGATGTGAGATCATACGTAACATCAAAATCTTCAATTTGAACATTCTCAATATCATAGATTAACTTTTTCATCTGTTTTTTCAATGACTCCAGGGACGGAGCATACTCGGCTATCAAATTATTATTGATATCGACCCGCCCCCAAAAACCATCATTGGTTTTCTCTACGATCAATCTGGCTGTTGATGTCGTTTTACGGTTCATAATATGCTAAAGGTTAGTTATTAAGAAATCAAATAAGTTTCTTTATAAGGAAACTTTGTATCTTTACATTAAATCGTGGATAGTGGAGAGATTTATGGTGAAATTTCTTCCAGAAGCTGTAGAGTTTATGGAAGAAATTAGTGAGAAAGCGAGGGAAAAGATTTATTTCAATATTCGAAAGAGTCAGGTTATCAACGACCCTGAACTCTTTAAAAAATTGACCGACAATATCTGGGAATTCAGAACGGTATATAGTAGAACCTATTATAGGCTATTCGCCTTTTGGGATAGATCGAATAGTAAAGACACCTTGGTAATCTCAACACACGGCTTAATAAAGAAAACAGCGAGAACACCTAAATCGGATTTGGAACGAGCAGAGCGTATCAGAGAAGAGTATTTATCACAAAAAATGAAACGACATGGTAGTTAATAGAAAACTCAAAACAGTACCCCTGAGTAGCATGATTGACAAGCATGTTGGCAAAATCGGATCCGCGAAGCGGGATGCTTTTGAGCAAGAACTTAGGTTGGAGCTTCTTGGGCAGGCGATTAAAGAAGCCAGGATACATAACAACCTTACACAGGAAGAGTTAGGAAAACTCGTAGGAGTTCAAAAGGCGCAGATATCCAAGCTCGAGAATAACTTTACGAATGCTCGTTTTGAGACTGTTTTGAAAGTATTCAACGCTCTGAACGCAAAAGTGAACTTTCGAGTAGAACTTCCTAAAAGGAAATTGAAAGTTGCATGAACTTGCAAAAGAAGACGTTTAATTTTGGTCTCCCTTACAGCGACGACCGCAAATTCAAATGGAACGGAGCTTCCACATGTTCGGTAGACTTTGCTAAGATCAGTTGCGCAGCTTTTTCTCCCATCAGTTGAAAATCGGTAGAGATGGTAGTAATGCCATTGAGGATGATCCTTTTAAGCGGCGTTTCATTATACGAGATTACGCCAACTTCTTTTCCCAACTGGAGTTTTGATTCCATGATCTTTTCGATCAGCATCACCAGGTCGTTTTCCATCAGACTAATATACACTTCACCTGCAGAGATCGCAGATTGGCTGATATCAGAAACAACTTCATAATTAAAAGCATATTGGGTACAGAAACGGTAGAAGCCTTCGAGGATCTGCTTAGGGTGATAGGTATAATCCGGGAAGATGATTTTGATGGTATCGTACTTGCTTAATTGGTCGAGGGCTTGTGAAAGGGCTTCAAAAATATCCTTCTCAAAATTTTCATAGACCGCAGCAAATTTTCCGGTAACGCCAGGCAGGAGCTGATCGAGTAAAAGCAGTTTCTCTTTCGGAAGGGCATTTACAATCTCGTGGGCATTTTCACCGCCGTCGAGGAAATGGGGTATGATGACGTAGTAGTGGTAATCGTCGCGCTTATTGGCCAGTAGTTTTCTGAACAGGGAGAAATCATTGTTATAGATATAGAAGTCGATCACTGCGTCGTTTCCGATGCTTTCAACAAAAGCATCGTACATGATCTTTTTGTGGGTGCTAAGTTTATTGAACAGCAGGAAGATCCTGATGGATTGTTTGATATCTGTATTGGCAATGAAAAAACCCTTGCCCGAAACCGATCCGATGATCCCCATTTTCTTCAGGTGCTTGTAGGCCTTCTCTGCTGTGTCGCGGGAGATGTCGAGTTCAAAGCTCAGTTCATTGATGGAGGGCAGTAAATAGCCTTTGCTGATCACTTCTTTTTCGATGGCCGTGACAATAGAATTCGAGAGCTGCAGATATTTTGGGGTAATCGCATACTCGTCGATCGAAATAAATCGGAATATATTCTCTTCAGACATCAGTTGGGCAGGTAAGTTAGAGAAAGTTTTGGAGATGGGGTGGGTGGCATACTATATCAGCCATACATTTGGCGTATTGAACTTGAAATCATCAATACAACAAGCGCAACAAGGTGTTTGAATTCTCACTCAAACATTATTGTTCTAAGCATCTGACACATAGGAATTTCATCCATTATTTAATCCATGTTATAATATGGCGAGTAGGAATGGGTTCATATATTAGAGAGTTGTGCGCCATACACAATTCCATTCTGATATTCGAGAATTTTATTTGCAGAAGTTCCATTTTAAGTTAACTTTGCAAAGTGGAGCAAATTCGCGAACTAATATTTTACAAGCATTATTTCGAGGAATTCTTCGATGGGCAAACAGTGAAAGTGCAAGAGAAGATTGACTACGTACTCTACCTGGTTACTCATGCGGAAAGAGTACCTGAGAAGTTTTTAAAGCATATTGAAGGGCAGAAGGGCTTGTATGAGATAAGGATAGAAGTTGGGAGTAATATCTATCGCCTATTTTGTTGCTTTGATAAAGGCAAACTTGTTGTTCTTTTTAACGGATTTCAAAAGAAGACCCAAAAGACACCAAAAGGTGAGATAGAACTTGCAGTCAATTTGATGTAGGAATATTTTGACAAACAAAAGAAGTAAATTATGAAAGCAAAAAAGACTACCACCACATTTGAAGAGCATCTGACAAAGCAATATGGTAAACGCGGGACCGAAAAGCGTACAGAGTTTGATATAAAGGCTAAAGCATTCATGATCGGGGAGATCATCAAGGAGGAAAGACGTCTAGCTAAAATGACCCAAGAACAACTTGCAGAGAGAATCGGAGCAAAGAAGAGTTTTATATCCCGCATAGAGAATGGCAAGACAGATATTCAGTTGTCCACACTATTTAGACTACTAGAGCTCGGTCTGGGTAAGAAAGTGGAGCTCAATGTGCATTAACTCAAGTCTACAGGCGCACAACATCAGCTATGCTGAAACCCGGGCCTAAGATGCATTGGTGCGAGAAGTTTTAAATCAAAACTCCAACATCGGCGTAAAAAGAAGCCCGGCTCTATGAACCGGGCTCACTGTGTTTTGACCTTACCGTGCTTTTTTCTTTGGATTAGCTTTCTTCTGAGCTGAGCTTTTCTTTTTAGTAGGCTTATTCTTCCTGGGTTCTACTGTCTTTTTCGGCATAGAATTAAATTTAAGGTTAGTGAATTATTTACTCATGACTGCAGCGTATTTCTTGCCGTTCTTCCATGTTGTCCTTTCAGAAGCGGCAACTGTACAGCCAGACTATAAGTGGACGAAGATATGCCTATAAGAGTAAATTCATTCTTCACTAAACAACCGGTGACTGTTCTTATCAAATATTGTATTTA
>JANMHK010000293.1:0-9736 GCA_031375135.1 Sphingobacteriales bacterium
TAATCCAGTATCTGTCCGGCGTAGAATGTAAAACTGACCTTGATAAAAAGCTGCCCGGCTTTATTTTGTTAGATCTGAACATGCCAAAAAAAGATGGCAGGGAGGCTTTGAAAGAGATCAAAGAAAATCCTGAATTCAGAAAAATACCGATAGTGGTCTTTACTACGACAAAAAGTGAAAATGAGATCAACCGTTGTTACGACCTTGGCGCAAATTCTTATGTGGTTAAACCTACAAACTTTGACGAACTGGTGAAGGCAGTTGGCCAGATCAGAAACTACTGGTTTAACATCTCGGTTGTTCCAGTCTGATCATGACCATTCCCTCCTTTGCCTCCGGTAAAATGCGGAGAAGAACCTTGTTTAGTCCAAAAAGTACTGCGACCGGACTTCTTTCTATTTAAAAACATTTGTGAAATCCCTCGAACGAGATAGGAACCAGCCAGGGTAACAAACCAGCTCGAACTTTTGAAAAGATATTTCTTGGCAACAAGATCCATAGCGATATCCACACCATGCGAAAGGATACCTGGCTTTCCCTCCACCCCCACTAACCTGCTCATATAACCAAGAGCCTTGCTGGCTGGCTGAAGTTTAAGTTTCACCGCATTGATGTCGTCCGTCAGTCTGGCCTTTTCTCTGCCGTATTGCATCCTAAGCCTGTGCTCTTCTTCCAAGAGATCTTTGTAAGTAACGATTCTTTTTAGAGCCTCTTCATCTTTTCGATTTTCTAAAACATCTATTTCACTCATGGATTGTTTTCATAAAGTTTACGGATGATCGTATCCCGGATAAAAGGAAAGACGATTTTGTTCCTCGCGGCAATCAGTACAACCATCACCAGCAGAAACAAAACGGCAACCAGAATATAGCCGGCCGATGCGTTATTCAACAACTCACCAAGCCATATTCCCAGGGCCAGTCCTGCAAAAAAAAGCACGAACAGACCCAGGAATACGACAGATAAAATCGTCAACAAGAATGCCGCAGCCTGGGTGGCTTTCTTTGTACCACTTAATATGGTCAATTTATACCAGGAGTCAGCGTAATCCAGTATCCCCTTGCCCAGGTCAGTAAAAACATTCTTATTTTCCTCCATACATAAGTTTAAAAGTTGAATAGGGGATTACATTCTTTCCCGAACCTCAGACAGACCGCTTTCAGCACGAGCTTTAAGTTCACCTTTCACTTCACCCATTTTTTCCCTGGATGAATTAACCAGATCAACCAATTGATCGGCCCAATCGCCGGCTGCAGATTGTAAGCGGTGCCTTAATTCAGTTCCTTTTTCGGGAGCAACCAGTAAACCAATGACTGCACCTACTGCAGCAGCTCCGATAACTGTTAATAGAACTTTGGATGTTGAATTCATTTTTACAATGTTTTTATTGAATAATACGTTTACAGTATAAAATTTTAATGCCGTTTACGATGGGTAAAGCCTTCCTCAATAATTCATGGTTCGATTTTGTTTAATCATTAACTTTCGTGAGCTATGTTTAATTCAGCCAAAAAGATTTTGATCATTGACGATGAGATAGACCTATGTATTCTTATGAAGAACTATTTGGTTCACAAAGAATTCAGGGTGTATTATGCGCATACCCTTATGGATGGGATGAAAATTATGCAAGAAGAAGTGCCGGATATTTTATTCCTGGATAACAACTTGCCCGATGGAACAGGATGGTCAAAATCATCGTTTTTCTTCTCAGTAAATCCTGAACTGGATTTATATCTGATGAGCGGGTACCAGCCTAATTTACCTGACCTTCCGGGTACAGCTTATAACGTGATCCATAAACCGATCTCATTTTCTGATCTTGAGTTTCTCTCTGTAAAAAATCAATAACGGAGTAATTCGTGGATTTTATTCGCCACCATGTCAGCGTTAGGTAACATCGTTTTTTCCAACAGGATATTCATGGGTACGGCGGGAAGATCAAGGGCTCCCAAAACCTGTACAGGCGCGTCCAGCCATTGAAAACAATGATTTGAAATCCGGCAGGCAAGCGCCTCCGCAAAAGAATTCGATTGTTGTTCTTCTGTAAGCACCATACATTTTCCATGTTTCCTCACTACACTAAATACGAGTTCCTCGTCAAGTGGATATAACGTTCTCAGATCAACGACCTCAACTTTTCCTGCAAAAGCTGTTGATGCTTCCAGAGCCCAATAAACGCCCATGCCATATGTGATGATGCAACAACTGTCGCCCTGCCGGGCTATTTTCTCATCAGCTTTTTGCACGATCAGCCCCTTCCCAAGGGGAATAATATAATCACGGGATGGCTCCGGTCTTTTAGCCCGTTCGGTGCCTGGAACTTTACTCCAGTACAGGCCTTTATGCTCTAGCATAAGAACGGGATTGGGATCAAGAAAAGCTGCTTTCATTAATCCTTTAATATCTGCAGCATTAGACGGATAAACCACCTTGATCCCTTTTATAGACAAAAGGGTGGTCTCGATACTACCACTATGGTAAGGCCCTCCCCCTCCATATGCCCCTATTGGTACCCGTATTAGTGTTTGGACCGGAAACTTACCCATAGAAAGGTAGCAGGATTTAGAGATCTCTGTAACCAGTTGATTCAATCCGGGATAAATATAATCGGCAAACTGTATTTCCACGATCGGTTTGGCACCTGCCGCGCACATCCCTGATGTTGACCCAATAATATATGCTTCCTGAATGGCCGTATTGAATACCCTGTGGTCGCCAAACTTCTCGGCCAGTGTTGCTGCTTCCCTGAATACGCCACCCAATCTTTTTCCAACGTCCTGGCCATAGAGAACAGATTCAGGAAAATCTTCCATGATCTCACGAAGGGCAAATAACGCCGCATCAACCATCATCAATTTTTCAGCGCCCGCAGGTTCGCGCTCGCCTGCTTCTTTGATTACTGGAGTGGGGGCAAAAACATGAGTGCTTATTTCTGCCGGATCTGGCTCTTCAGCGGCAATGGCTAATTTAAAATCAGCAGCTACCTGTTGCTTCGCTTCATCTTCGATAGCACTGATCTGTTCGGCAGATATTCCGCATTCGAGTAAATGTATTTTCAGTAATGGACCTGGGTCCCTCAATGCGTGTTTAGCAAGGTCTTCCGCGCTGCGGTAAAATTCTTTTCTTACGCCGCTTGTATGGTGGCCCAGAAGTGGAACTTCTGCCTG
The DNA here is from genome assembly GCA_031375135.1 of Sphingobacteriales bacterium. Classification (GTDB taxonomy): domain Bacteria; phylum Bacteroidota; class Bacteroidia; order Chitinophagales; family Chitinophagaceae; genus Pollutibacter. The sequence goes on from JANMHK010000293.1 coordinate 3,171, forward strand.
AACAAGAATGGGAGATCTTGTTTTACGAACGAACTCTACCGTCTGTTGCATATGCTGATAGGCGTCCGGGAAATTGCTTCCATCGATCTTGATCCTTGACAACCCGGCAAACCCTCCCGCGTAGGTGTAGGCATCCATGGCCCGGGCTTCTTCGGCCGTCACACTAATGCCCCATTGGTTGTCCTGCACCAAATAAATGATGGGCAGTTTTTTCAATACGGCGAATTGGAAAGCTTCGCTGACCTCACCTTCAGTGATACTGGCATCGCCCAATGAACACACAACAACAGGATTCTCCCCTTGCGCTCCTTTTCTCAGCAACGGTGATGAAATCTTATCGAGGAATTGCAGACCCTGTGCGATACCGGTAGTGGGAATTACCTGCATGCCGGTGGCGCTGCTCTGCTGGATAATACGAGGCTTATCTAAGTCGAGTGAAGAAGGATGGGCATAATATGCGCGACCGCCCGTAAATGGATCATCTTTTTTTGCCAGCAACTGTAGCATCAGCTGGTAGGGACTATATCCCAGGCCCAGCAACATGGCTTCATCGCGGTAGTAAGGACTTACGAAATCACAGGGTAGACATTGAAAAGCGGTGGCTAATTGAATGGCTTCATGACCTCTCGAGGTGGAGTGCACATATTTACATAACTGCCTGTTGTCCTCGTAGGTGTCTGCCATGAAGCGAGTCAGGCACATGAGCTTATACGCCTTTAGTAAAATCTCGTTGAGCAAAACCTGGTTAGGTTATTTAATGGTAAGTTCGAACAGGCTTTCATCTTCAATAAATCCTTCGAGATCATCGCCCACCACACATTCTCCAACGCCGGCAGGAGTACCCGTAAACACGAGGTCACCAATATTCAGCGAGAAATAGTTTGAGATATGAGCAATGACCTGGTCAAAGCTGAAGATCATATTGGAAGAATTACCCTGCTGAACCAGTTCTTTATTCTTATAGAGGCAGAAATTAATGTCTTTCTTATTCAATTCGGGCTTGATCTCTAACCACTTCCCCACCACTGCCGAATTGTCCCAGGCCTTGGCTTTCTCCCAGGGCAGTCCTTTTTCCTTAAGTTCATTTTGAATATCGCGGGCGGTAAAGTCTATACCAGCGGAAATGCCGTTATAATATTTGCCGGCATGCTTCTCCTGGATGTATTTTCCGTTTTTAGAAATACGAAGCACCAATTCGCATTCATAATGCAGTTCGTTGGTGAATTCGGGATAATAAAAAGGGGTGTGTGATTGAAGCAATGCGCTTTTCGGTTTCATAAAGATAACCGGTTCCTGGGGTACATCATTGCCCAGCTCTTTTGCATGGGCTACATAATTTCTCCCTACACAGAAAATTTTCATTGTTCAATAAGGTTTAAAGATTGAGGGGCAAATGGCATGACCATTGGCGTCTGAATTAAATAAGGGTTTAAGCAAGGAAACTGGAAATGACTAGAGGCAGCTAAAATAATCAAACAAATGAGAATATCAACCACCAAAATCCATTTTATTCACTTCGTTCATAGCCGTTTCCAGCCCTCTTAAAACGTAGATTTCAATCACTTCTGCGGATTTCTCAATCTTTTTTTTGACCACTGGAATTTCTGCGGGATCCCATTTGCCGAGTACGAATTCGACCTGCATGCCTTTTGGGTATGTGGCCCCTACGCCAAAGCGCAGGCGCGGATAGTTTAGAGACGCCAGGGACTCCTGTAAGCTCTTCAACCCGTTATGTCCGCCATCGCTACCCGATGGCCGGAGTCTGAGCTTAGACAAGGGTATCGCCAGGTCGTCCAGAATAACCAGCAGGTTTTCCAAAGGGATATGCTCTTTGTCGAGCCAGTACCTGACTGCCCGGCCGCTTAGGTTCATATAGGTATTTGGCTTGATCACCACCAATTGTCTTCCCTTGATCTTAAAATGCGACACATCCGCCAAACGGGCGGTTTCGAAAGACGCCTTGTGTTTGTTCACCAGGTAGTCAACTACCTGAAAACCAATGTTGTGACGGGTTCCATCATACTCGGAACCGATATTACCCAAACCGACGATTAAAAATTTATCCATAAACCCGGACAAAAATAGACTACCTATTGAAAATGGTGCGGGGAAACTTGGGTTTATGATAATAAACCCTAACTTTAAATTAACTATTGTTTATCATATGACCGAATCGCGGTTTGCTGAATTGAGCTCCTCTGTTTTGTCTTACATGGAAAAAAACCTGGAACCCAACCTTACTTATCATAATCTGGCGCATACCAAGGACGTGATGAAGCAGGTGGAGCGGATTGCCATTGGTGAAAAGATCCAGACAGAAGAGATATTACTGCTTAGGGTAGCAGCCCTCTTTCACGATTCTGGTTTTCTGGAAACCTATAAGCACCACGAGGAAAAAAGCGTTGAATTCATGTTGGGTAACCTTGTTGAAGGCGACCTTACCGAATCGGAAGTCGAACTCGTGAAGGGAATGATCATGGCCACCAAGATCCCCCAGACTCCCTATAATAACCTGGAACAGATTATTTGTGACGCCGATCTGGATTATCTGGGGCGGGATGATTTTGAGCGGATCAGCAATGGGCTGAAACATGAATTTTTGTTATACGGCGTGATTAAAACAGAAGCCGACTGGGACCCCCTTCAGATCAAGTTTTTTGAAATGCACAGTTATTTCACAGATACCTGCAAAAACGACCGTGCGCCTAAGAAACGCCTCCATCTGGAATACCTTAAATCAAAACAAACACAGGACTAATCATCATCTTAGACATCCATGCTGACAAAAAAATTCTGGCTGCGATTGCTCAATGTAGACCAGAGTGAATGGTGGGTGGTTAAGAATCTGATGCTGCTGCAATTTTTGCAAGGCGCAGGCATCGCATTTTTCTTCACAGCATCATTTGCCGGTTTCCTCGAAAGATTCCCGATCACTGAGCTGCCCTGGGTAATGATCGCAGCCGCCTTCATGCTTTGGCTGACAGGTTTCTTATATACCAAGGCTGAACATGCATTTTCCTTCCCCAAGCTTATTATCGGAGTAACGGTCATCATGGCCTCCAGCTTCATATTCTTTAGGCTGATGGGGTACTACTCTACCCAGGGGACTTTCCTGTATTGGATGCTGGCCTGGTTTCATACCCTGTATTTATTGAACAATCTTCAGTTCTGGGGCATTGCCACCATCATCTTTGATCTGCGACAAAGTAAGCGATTGTTTGGACTGATCAGTTCTGGCGATATTCCCGCAAAGTTTGTGGGCTATACGCTCGCATCCTTCATCGTTCCCTATACCGGCACCCTGAATATGCTGTATCTAGGTGCCGGCTGCTTGCTGGGATCCATCCCCTTCATACTAAAGATCATCAAAAGCGGCAAGCTCCATATTGCCCATGAACATAAAGATCACCATCATCCCGAGCCACACGAGGCGGTGAGCCATGGAACCAACAAGATCGCTGCCCTGTTAAAGAACTTCCTGAACAACACATTTATCCGGGACATTGCCTTCATATCCATGCTGGCATTTGTCTGCGTACTGTTCATTGATTACGGATTCTACTCAGAGGTGAAAGAAGCGGTAACGGACGATGTTGACCTGGCGAGATTCATTGCCTCGTTTATGGCCATCCTGCGGATATCAGCTTTGCTGGCTAAAATGATCTTTACGGGGAGGCTCACGAATTCATTGGGTATACGACAAACCTTATTGATCATGCCAACGATGTTGATCATGTTGGTGATGATCATCATTGTATCCCAATGGTTCAGCAGCGATCAAAAGACCTTGTTCTATTTGTTTGGGGCCACGGCCATCCTGGTAGATGTATCCAGAACTGTATTCAATTCGCCTGTGCTTTTGACCCTGATGCAGCCCCTGCCTACACATGAGCGGCTAAGGGCCCATAATATTGTAAAGGGGATCATGGATCCTTTTGCCTACCTCATTACCGGTTCGCTGTTGTTGTTTCTGTTTTGGATCCAGAACGGGTTTAGTTTGATTACGATGTGTTACCTGATCCTGGGCGTCTGCTGTCTTTGGATCCCGGGTATTTATGTAGTCAACAGGCAATACCTGAACATCCTGGTACAAACCATTAGCTCCAGATATTTCAGCCAGGAAGAATTTAGTTTGAAAGACGAAGCCATCTTACAGGCCATCCGTAAAAAAATATCGACTGGGAACGATCTTGAAGTGATCAGCATTTTAAAAATGCTGCACAGTAAGAAGGACCCTGTTGCCGAGGACCTTGTGGGCCAGTTGCTGAATCACAGTTCGGGGCAGGTAAAGATCGAGACACTAAGGCTGATTTCAGGTACTCAGTCAGAGTCCATCAATACCAAACTTCAGGAGCTGGCCAATCAATCTGAAAATAACGAGATTAGGAACGAGGCGATAAAAACCTTGTGTAAGATATCGGTGCTGGCGGGAGAAGTGCAGGCCTACCTGGACCATGGAGACCAGACCATCAGAAAAGCGGCTCTGTCGGGTATGCTGATGAACCCTGAATCCTATATCAGGGATCTCGCCGAGGAAAAAATTGAAAAACTGATCCGCAGTACTGACAAACTCGATAAATTCTTCGCTGCCCATATATTGGGCGACGTAAAAGACAGTTATGATCACCCGATGACGCACAGACTGGTCACGGATCCGGACATGCAAGTTCAGGCGATGGCGATCAAATCTATTGGCAAGGCAGCTGCACCACTGAGCTTAAGGGCTGTGATGGAAGTATTGCCGGACCACAGCAAGATGGGATTACTTGCCTTGCAAAATGCGGGGGAGCATGCCGTAGATATGATCAGGGATGCCCTGCATGTCGAAAAATTCAGGCCATGGCGGGAGAAATTCTTCCTGATCCTGGGCAGGATCGGCGGCGCAAAGGCCCAGCAAGTATTGGTGTACCAACTCAGTAAGGATCCGGCCTACCTGGCACCGGTGATCAAGGCATTATACAGGACCAAGTATGTAGCCGATGAAGAAACCCTGAAGCGGATGGAAGTGTTGGCCCGGCAGTATCTCATTTATGGGGTAGAAATGTTGAACATGCAGAAACTGATGGGTGAGCGCGGCGGTTACGATATATTGGAGCGGTCCATAGAACTGGAGATCCAGGAGATCAGGGATCTGTTGCTGAGTCTTTTTGCCTGTATGTTTGACCGCACCAAGATGAACCAGGCCAGGAAAGGGCTTGACAGCAATATCAATGAGAACATGGCCAATGCCATGGAGCTGATCGAACTAACGGTGAAGAAAGACATTGGCAGGCATTTTAATCACATGTTTGAAACAACGAGTATCCAGCACCGTTGTGATTCTTTAAGAACCTTGTTGAAAGATATGGACTTCAGCCAGGTGGATCATATCATCGCCATGGTATTGAAAGAGAAGCCTTTGCAGTATCAGAACTGGACCAAGGCTTGTTCATTATACATTACGAAAAAGCATGCGTTCAGCATCGATCCGGATCTGATTCGTGTCTATTCAACGGCTGACAACAGGATGGTTAGGGAAACCGCCCATTTTGCCATGGCAAATCCTTAAATTTGGGCCATGAGTTCTTCCGGATTAGAAAGACTTTTATTGATTGAGAAGGTATTGATCCTTAAATCCCTGAGCATATTCAACGACACACCGGAAAACATTTTGGCCGAACTCGCACCTTTGATGCATGAGATCGAATATGAAAAAAACATCCTGATTTTCGAAGAGGGTTCTATTGGAGACTGCATGTATATTATACATCGTGGCGAGGTCAAAATTCATAAGGGGAATATCGTTTTAGCCACCCTGAAAGACAAGGAAGTATTCGGTGAATTATCGCTACTGGATGCTGAAACGAGGTCAGCCAGTGCCACTACCACCTCAAATTCGGTGCTTTTTCGCATAGATCAGGACCCTTTTTACGAGTTAATTGAGTCGCGGCCGGAGGTTGCGAGGGGCTTTATCAAGATGCTCTGCAAGCGGCTAAGGGCTCAGAATGAACGCGCTGTGCAATTGAAAAGTCAATAACTGTTTGTTTTCGTGTATAACTATCTCCGTCTATACCCGGTTAGTGGTATGTAAATTTGTTTTGTTTCCTGATCATATTGACTACTTTCGTAACACTTAATCTGTCCCTGGGAATGTCATTTCCAGGCCTAACCCTACTCCATCATTGCTTTTAAGGCTTTAGCTATCCAATTCCTTTGATCGCTACGATCATCCTTTTTCTATTTAAGGCTGTTGCTATACATTCCTTTGATCGCTATGATCATTTACAAAGTATTGTTATGAGAAAAAATTTTACCTCCCGTTTTCTGTTCGCTGCATTAGTGTTGTTTAGTGCGTTTACGTCTTCCGCACAAACCAGAACGCCTACTCTCGACAGAAAACAGTTCTTCCTGTTTGGCACTACCAGTGTTATAACCAACTCCTCCACTTCCATTGTGGGTAATGGATTCGTTGGCAGCAGCAGAAGCATCAATGTAGGCGGCAACGGTAATATCGGTGGCGGTATGTATAGCGGTGGTACGATCACGTTAGGAAGTGGTGTACTTACCGGAAACGTGCAGGCAGAAAA
>JANMHK010000374.1:0-6002 GCA_031375135.1 Sphingobacteriales bacterium
GACGACATCGGCTTGTCCCTGGGACCCTCATCTTCCTTCTTTTCTTCCAAAATGAGGTTGTATTTGAGCTGGCGGTTGTTGAAGAAACGCTGCATATGCTCGATCAGTCCGCCTCTTTCCACTTCAATGAATTTTTGCTGGATCACGCTTTCCGTCACGATCTCAAACGTATCGCCGTCGAGTACCCGAAGGGTGGCCAGCTTAAAATTGGTGGCAGCAGAGGGATTTTTTTGCTCATGCAGGACTTGTACGTAGGCGCCCCAGGCCTGGTGCAATAACTCTTCGTTGAGCTTGGTCTCCTCTTCTACCAGCCGCTGCTGGTTCGCGATTTTCTTCCGGAGATTGGCCAGGGTCATGTTTGTCCTGGGAGAGTCTTCGTCCTTTTCCTGCGCTTTTTGAAGTGGCCGGGGAAGTTCCAGACGTTCTTCTATTTCGAGGATCGGCCCTGCTGCTGTCGGCTGTGGCTTTTCGACAGTCTTTTCGGCAGTCGGGTTGGCATTTTTGATTTCGATGATGGGCAGCGTCCGGAAAGCGACGGATTTTACGCCGTCAATTTTTTTTTTAGAACTGCCCTCCTCAGCGAGTTCGATCGCCTGATGGAGATAAGTCAGTTTTATCAGCGCCAGTTCTACGTGCAATCGCTTGTTCCGGGCTTGCTTATAGGTCATTTCGGCCTCATTCAGGATCTGAAGGGCGGATACCAGCCAGGACAGCGATACTTGTTTGGCAGCAGCCACATATTTGTCGCGGAATGCCTCGATGGCTTCCAGCAATTCGGCGGTTTTTTTATCGCGGCAAACCAACAGGTTTCGTAAAAATTCGGCATAGCCATTCAACACCATTTCGCCTTCAAAACCCTTGCGATTGATGTCTTCAAACAGCAGCATACCCTCTGCCAGTTTCTGTTGCTGCATATATTCCAGTAACCTGAAATAGTAATCCTCGTCAAGGATATTCAGGTGTTCCAGGGTATTGGCATAATTCAACTGGTGGTTGGTGAAGCTGGCGATCTTGTCCAGTATACTCAGCGCGTCGCGCATGCAACCTTCGCTTTTTTGGGCGATCACATGCAGGGCTGCTTTTTCAGCCTTGATCTCTTCTTTTTCACAGATCTCATTCAGGTGCTCTACAGTATCCTGGATGGTAATGCGCTTGAAATCGAAGATCTGGCAACGGGAAAGTATCGTGGGAAGAATCTTATGTTTTTCGGTGGTGGCGAGGATAAAAATGGCGTAGGGCGGCGGCTCTTCGAGCGTTTTCAGGAATGCGTTGAAGGCAGATGCACTCAGCATATGGACCTCGTCAATGATATACACTTTATATCTGCCGGCCTGGGGTGCAAACCTCACCTGCTCTGTCAGGTTCCTGATATCCTCCACGGAGTTATTGCTGGCGGCATCCAACTCATGGATATTCATCGAGCTTCCGTTATTAAAAGAAACGCAGGATACGCATTCGTTACAAGCCTCTCCGTCAGCCTGCGGCGTTTCGCAATTGATCGTTTTGGCCAGTATACGGGCACAGGTTGTTTTACCAACGCCCCTTGGTCCGCAGAACAGAAAGGCGTGTGCCAGCTGGTTATTGCGTATGGCATTTTTCAGGGTGGTAGTGATATGAGACTGTCCCACTACTGTAGAAAAATTCTGTGGCCGGTATTTCCTCGCTGATACAATAAATTTCTCCATAAACTGAGGGGCAAGTTAATCAATTGACTAATTAGCTAATTGGCTAATTCTTGTTTACGGTCTATATTTAATGGGAGCTATTTCCAAACCATAATTAGCTAATGAGCCAATAAGCCAATTAGTAAATTGATTCTATGCCAGATTTCATCTTATCCCTTGACCAGGGAACAACATCGTCCCGAGCCATCGTTTTTGACCATGCCGGTAGAATCATCAGCATGGCACAGAAAGAATTCAGGCAAATTTTTCCGCAGCCGGGGTGGGTGGAACATGATCCCAATGAAATTTGGAGTACCCAGTTGGGGGTAGCGGCAGAAGCGATCTCAAAAGCAGGACTCTCAGTCAAGGATATCGCGGGGATAGGTATAACGAATCAGCGCGAAACCACCATTTTATGGGACCGGACCACAGGAAAACCCATCTATCATGCAATAGTTTGGCAGGACCGTCGTACCGCGAATTATTGCGATGAGCTGAAGGCGAAAGGGCTGGAATCTACGATCAGGGAGAAAACAGGCCTGGTCATTGATGCTTATTTTTCTGCCACCAAGATCAGATGGATGCTGGATCATGTGCCAGGTGCACGGCAAATGGCGGAAGAAGGCAAACTGGCTTTCGGAACGGTGGATACCTGGCTGATTTGGAACCTGACCAAGGGGCAAGTACACGTCACGGATGTATCTAATGCGTCCCGTACCATGCTGCTGAATTTAAATACACAGGAATGGGATGATGAGCTGCTCGAATTATTTGATATTCCGAGGTTGATTTTGCCTGTTGTGAAATCAAGCAGTGAGGTTTATGGCCTCACGCAAAATATACTCACCGCATCCAATATTCCTATTGCAGGCATCGCCGGTGATCAGCAGGCTGCACTTTTTGGGCAACTCTGCAGTTCGCCTGGTATGGTCAAAAATACATATGGCACCGGATGTTTTATGTTGATGAATACCGGTGACCAGCCTGTCATATCAAAGAATAATCTGCTGACCACCATAGCCTGGAAGATCAATGGCCAGACCACTTATGCGCTGGAAGGATCAGTATTTATTGCCGGAGCCATCGTTCAGTGGCTTCGCGACGGACTGGGCATTATAAAAAAATCGTCAGATATTGAAGAACTGGCGAAGCATGTGCCGGATAGCCAGGGAGTCTATGTAGTGCCTGCTTTTGCTGGCCTGGGTGCCCCTTACTGGGAGCAGCATGCCAGAGGCACCATTGTAGGACTGACCAGGGGAAGTAACACTTCGCATATTGCCCGTGCAGCACTGGACAGTATCGCCTTTCAAACACGGGACGTGTTAAAAGCCATGGAAGCAGATTCGGGTATTCCTATCCGTGAGTTAAGGGTAGATGGGGGAGCTACGGTGAATAACCTGCTGATGCAATTCCAAAGCGATATCATGAATGTAAAAGTGATCAGGCCGGAGATCATCGAGACCACGGCGTTGGGGGCTGCTTATTTAGCAGGCCTGGCTGTTGGCTTCTGGAAATCGACGGAAGACATCAAAAATTACTGGGTGGCAGAAAGAACGTACGCCCCCGAAATGCAAGAAGAATACAGGGAGACCTTGGTGAAGGGATGGAACAGGGCTGTAAAAGCAGCCATCGTATGGGGAGAAATAAGCGAATAACAACAACTATTTGGGAAGTTGGAACGATAACTTTGCAAACAAACTGCAATTGTGAGAATACTGCATACTGCTGACTGGCACCTGGGCGTCAGACTGTACAAAAGAGAACTTAGTGAAGAACATAGGCAATTCTTTCAATGGCTGATCGACCAGATCCAGGTGAGAAAGATCGGGGTTTTACTCATATCCGGAGATATTTTTGATCACGCCAATCCTTCAAACGAGGCCAGGGCCATGTATTATGATTTCCTCCGACAACTAATCAGTGTAAAATGCAGGGTGATCATCACCGGCGGAAACCACGATTCTCCAGGGATACTTAATGCACCAAAAGACATCCTTGACCTCCTGCAAATTCATGTGACGGGAAAACTGCCTGAGGCCATTGAAGACATGATCATACTGATCGAAGGGGAAAACCCGACGGTGGTATGTGCAGTTCCTTTTTTGCGGGAAGTGGACATTCATCGTTTTACTGAAGGGGAAGTATTAGAAGACAGGGTGAAGCAGGTTCGGGAAGCCATTGCAAGATGTTATCAGCAGATAGCTGAGATCTGCGTTGAAAAATACGATTGTCCAAAAATTGCCATGGGGCATTTATTTGCGGCGGGAGCTACTGTTTCTGACAGCGAAAGGGAGATCCAGATGGGTAATCAATCCGCAGTGACCGCATCGGATTTTCCAGCAGCATTTGACTATATCGCACTCGGGCATATTCACCGACCCCAGTACATCGCCGGGTTAAAACATATCCGGTATTCTGGGTCACCCATTGCGCTGAGCTTTTCTGAAAAGTTGGATAAGAAAATAGTGATCGAGCTTGAAATAAAAGGTAAGGAGATCATTCAGACGGATCTTGAAGTGCCGGTGTTTAGGAAGATGGTCCTGATGAAAGGCGCTTTCGAAGACCTGAAATCCAAACTGGAATCCTATGAACATACTGAATCTTCGAAAGTGTATGCAGAATTGGAGGTGGTAGAGGAAGGAATAAATCCTGCCTTACACGGTGACGTGTCAAAATATGTGGCGGATTTTCAGCACGATGACATTGAGATACTGAATTATCGCATCATCAGGCATCAACCTGAGCAAGATATTACTGGTATGGTAGATGCAGAAACCAGGTTGGAGGAAGTTAGTCCAATGCTTGTGTTAAACAAAATGATGGAGAGTGGAAACTTTTCTGAGTCAGATAAATTTATGATCATGCAGGCATTCATGCAATTACAGGAAACAGAAGAAGAGGACGACGAGGTATGAAAATTTTATCCATCAGATGTAAAAACATTAATTCCCTCAGGGGTGAGACCGTAGTAGATTTTACCCTGCCACCACTTAAAGATTCCGGGTTGTTTGCTATTATTGGAGCCACTGGTTCCGGTAAAACTACTTTACTGGATTGTATCACGCTGGCCTTGTTCAATGAAGTTCCCAGGCTGAAGCATATTTCAGCTGATGCCATCCGAAAAGGAGGCCTCATCATCACCCAAAATGAGACGGATTGTTATGCTGAGGTGACGTATTCCTGTAGAGAAGGCATATTCACTTCCCGCTGGTCGATCAGAAAAAAACGGGGGAGCGAAAATTTCGACAATCCGAAAATGACCATAGTGAATGTTTCGGGAATTCCTATGGCAGATAAGAATAAGGAAGTTATTAAGCTCAACGAGGATAATATTGGCTTGAGTTATGAGCAGTTTGTAAAGTCCATCATCCTTTGCCAGGGCGAGTTTGCCAAGTTTTTAAAATCCGACAAGAACGACCGGGCCAAATTGTTGGAGGAGATCACCCGTACCAGTGATTTTAGGCGAATTGGGAAGAAGGCTTACGAGATGCACAAGCGACAAACGGATATTCTTGGCCATAAGATCAGCTACTTCCAAAGGATCGAAGAAAAGATATTAAATGAAAACGACAGGGCGGCGCTTCATGCCGATTTGAAAGATGTTGAATTAATAATTCTGGCGGCCGTAGAAGAGATGGGAATGCTTGAAAAAAAATTGGGTGTGAGACGGCAACTGGAACATCTAAAAACCGAGGTAGAAAAGCGGAGGTCCGCTAAGGAATCGCTCGATGGTAAAATGGCGGAATTTAAAAGCCATTTTGAAGAATCTATACTAGCATATCGGCGTCTCTTGCCTTTCAAAGACGAGTTGAAAGAATATGACCGGCAGTTGCAAGACATTGCTGAAGCTTCAAAAGAAAATGCGGCGCTTGACAAGAAACTTTTTGATGCCAACAAGGAGATTGAGGAACAATTAAGGATCCTGTCTGAATGGCTGAAAGAGAAGGTTTCGGAAAATGATTTTGTGGATCATCTGGAAGCCTTCAGAGGAAAAGTAATGGATTTAGAGGCGCAGAAGAACCAGACAGAGAGTGCGCAGAAGCAAATTTTAGCACAACTTAAGACTGTTTTCAGTTCATCATTTCTAAAGCAGGAGCAGCAAATGTTCAGTGAGCAGGGGCAAAACGAAATGCTGGTTTTGAAGCTGCAGACAAGGATGGAAGCCGCCACGGTAAAGTTCGCCACTTATGTAAAAGCAGAATCCATAGATGAACATAACATTGAGGAAAAAAGGAAAAGCCAGCAAGAATTGATCGGGGAATTAGCGAAGATTCAGCTGGCAGTGAAAGAACGTATGGAACAATTCGAGTTGTTGGCCAAACTGACGGCGTCTAATGA
>JANMHK010000379.1:0-3984 GCA_031375135.1 Sphingobacteriales bacterium
CAATGGAACCTGCGCACACGAATTCATCGTTGACTTGCGTCCGTTTAAGAAATCTGCAGATATAGAAACTGAAGATGTAGCAAAACGTTTGATCGATTATGGCTTCCACGCACCTACTATGAGTTTCCCTGTTCCGGGAACAATTATGATTGAACCCACGGAGAGTGAGGACAAAGCAGAATTGGACCGTTTCTGTGAAGCCATGTTATCCATTCGGGAGGAGATCAGGATGATCGAAGAAGGCAAAGCGGATAAAAAAGACAACCTGCTGAAAAATGCGCCCCACACACAATTAACCGTAGTGAGCGACAGCTGGAAACATCCTTACACAAGAGAGGAAGCTGTTTTTCCGTTAGATTATGTGAGACAAAATAAATTCTGGCCGAGTGTGTCCAGGGTTAATAATACACATGGCGACAGGAACCTGATCTGCACTTGCGAACCAGTCAGTGCCTACCTGGAAGAAGCTGTTAAATAGTTATCATTATAAAAATGAAAAATACCGGCAATGCGTAAATACCTCCCCACTATCAGCAGAAGAATGCAAAGGAAGGAATGAGCAAGAGGCCCGTAATGCTGAACCTGGGATCCATGGGTATTTTTGAGTAAAAAAGATACCAAAAAAACTGGCATTGATTTTATTCCACTTTCATAAAAAATGAACGAAAGATCCCTCGCTTCAATCCCGTCTGCTGCCAATGATATCTCGGACCCCAAAAAAGACCAGGAAAAGCTTAAGCCGGAAGAAACGGAAATAGAATTACCGGACGAACTCATCGTGACTGGAAATGATACGGACATCTCTCCTGAAGAACTGTCTATGCTGGAAGGGATGGACGGCTTTGAGGCTTCCGCTGACAATCAAAATCTGGCAGACTCGTCTTTGGACGGGCATGATAGCGAAGGTGAAGAACTCAATGTAAAATCATTTGGAACTGATCCAAGCGGAGATGACCTGGACGTTGCCATAACCCGTCTCGATGACACTATGGAAGAGATCGGTGAAGAAGATGAGGAGAACAATCTATATTCTCCGGATGCAGAGCATGAAGAAAATCCGGGCGCTTAATTAACGCCGATAAAATTTTGAATTGACCAAATGGCGTTATTGCTATACATTCATAGCAATAATTATATCTACATGCCAACAGTAAATGCCTACGCCGTCCAGTCTGCCACTACACCCCTGGCACCAGCACAAATTGACAGAAGAATTCCAGGGGCAGAAGATGTTCAAATCGAAATCCTCTATTGTGGCATCTGCCATTCAGATATTCACCAGGCCCGCAGCGAATGGGGTCCGTCAATCTATCCAATGGTCCCTGGCCATGAGATCGTTGGCCGGGTCACCGCTACTGGCGGAAGTGTAACGGCATTTAAAGAAGGGGATCTGGTGGGCGTTGGTTGTTTTATTGACTCCTGCAGAACTTGCCCGAGTTGTCGGGCTGGTGAAGAACAGTTTTGCGACACTGGCATGCACGGAACTTACAACGGTTATGAGAAGGACGGTAAAACACCAACCTATGGTGGCTACTCCACCCAGATCGTAGTGGACCACAATTATGTGCTGAGAGTGCCTGAATCGTTACCGATCGAAGGCGTTGCTCCGTTACTTTGTGCAGGTATCACTACTTATTCGCCATTAAAAAAATGGAATATTGGGAAAGGTGATAAAGTGGGCATTATCGGATTAGGTGGACTAGGACATATGGGCGTAAAATTCGCCGTTGCCTTTGGCGCTGAAGTCACTGTGCTTAGCACTTCACCTTCCAAAGAAGCTGATGCAAGGGCAATGGGTGCGCATCATTTCCTGGTGACAAAAGATGAGGCAGCCGTAGCTGCTAAGGCAGGATATTTTGATTTTCTACTAAATACAGTATCTGCATTTAACGACTATAACATGTACCTCAACCTGCTCAAAGTGGATGGTACCATGACATTGGTAGGTGCTCCTCCTACCCCGGTACCCGTATCGGGATTTTCACTCATCATGAAACGCCGGAGTCTGGCGGGGTCATTGATCGGCGGAATCCGCGAAACCCAGGAAATGCTGGATTTCTGCGCAGAACATAATATCGTTTCAGACGTGGAAGTGATCCCGGCAAGCATGATCAATGAAGCCTACGAGAGGGTATTGAAAGCCGATGTGAAATATCGGTTCGTGATTGATTGTGCAAGCCTGAAATAGATTGGCTGATTGGCTGATTGGCCAATTAGCTAATTAGCTCATGGACTTATGGGTCAGGCAGTTTCTAGAATTCAATCACGAAGCCTATGCTTGGCAATCTGGATCCACTGTCCTGTGGTAAAAGCACGCCTATCGCCTGCTGACGATTATTTGGAGCGGATGGATTTCCAAAGACGCCAGGATTGTATGGGACTCCGGTAGTTGTTGCAATGGACTCGTCCGGATTTCGCTTAAGCGTCCATCCATCTGGAGTTGGATTAAGGCTGTTGTACACATTCTGGATGTCGAGGAAAAGATCGAGGGACCATTTAGCAAAATTGAACTTCTTGTCTATCCTTAGGTCAGCCGCATGGAATGCTTCCAATCTCCTGGTGTTCAACTGAGGATAATTCAATACGGCTTCATTGGTGAATGGATAATTTTCTAACGACAGGAAATTGTCCCAAGGTGTATAGGGCGCGCCGCCCTGAACCCTGAAACGAAGTCCTGCTTCCCAGTTTTTTCCAAACTTGTAGCCGCCTGTAAACGAAACCAGATGGCGGTTATCCCATGCTGAAGGCAACAGGACTCCATTTGAGCCCGAAAATTTACTGTAGTAAAAAGTGTAGGCAAGGATTCCATAAAAATGTTTGGTTAGCCTTTTTTGAAAAAGCAATTCAAATCCATAGGCCTCGCCGTCACCGGTACTGGTCACTTTCTCATTACCCAATACACCAAAATCCCCACCGAGGTTAGCGAGGGATATGCCGAGTGCTGATGATACCGGATAGTTCCCGTATTTTTTATAGAATCCCTCGGCCGTAACCCTTAACGAACTTGTTGGCAACCATTCCAAACCTGCCACAAAATGATCGGAACGGATATAATCCATATCCTTGTTGACGAACTGATTATTTATCGTGAATCCCAGTGTAGTGTAAGGAGGAATTTTATAGAATCGGCCGATGGAAGCATTAAGGTTTAGGCCTCTGGCTAAAGAGTAAGCCAGCGCCAACCTTGGCGAGAATGTTCTTCCCAATTCATTTCCCTGGGTGGTGAAACTATTTCCATCTGCTCTGATACCACCGGTAACGGATAAACGATTTGAAAAGAACTTACGTCCCAGGTTAGCATAGCCGCCGTAGCGTAAAAATCCAAGATCACTCGCGTAGTCCACGGCACCGGTCGGCCTGCGCTGGTAGGTTGAATTATCATAATTCGCATAGATCATAACAGCACCTGCGCCTATTTGCCAGGGACCGACATTCGTGTTTAGCTCATAACGAAGCCTGTTCTCATCTTCCGTAGACTTATATTTCAGGATTCGTTTAGTCTCGTCATCGGTCTGGTTGTTTTCATATTTATCCGCCGTATTAACCAGCGTATTTTTGCTGGCGACCAACTGCCAGTAGCCATTACTAAGAGCATGACGCCAGGAGATGCCAATGGTGTTTGTCTTCTGTGTATTTAAGGGGATCTGATCTAAAATGAATAGCTGCTCGAGGGTTGCATTATCAGGCTTTGAAAAAGTAAAATTATCAATTGAACCAAGGCCAATGATATTGAGCTCATTCTTTTTATCGATCTTATGCGTCAGCTTGTATTGGAAGTCCCAGTAATCAGGAAGGAAAGGCAGTTCGATGAGTTTGAAAATAAACTGCAAATACGAACGGCGAACGGATGCCATGAAAGTAGTTTTCCCATTGCGTTTACCAAGGGGGCCTTCCATGGTTAGGGCTGCTTCACTAGCGCTTAACCTTACATTCCCCTGGATCTTATCAGGGTTTCCGTCTTTCAATCGAAATTGTAAAACACCG
>JANMHK010000435.1:0-3641 GCA_031375135.1 Sphingobacteriales bacterium
GTTGAAACTGAAACCTTCGGAATATATCCGGGCAAGGATACTTTATACTTTTCTGATACTGCCCAAAATGCATTGTTCAGCAAATTCACGATTACCCGGCCGATCTCCTGGGGCACGATCTCGATCTGCTTCATGGTAGGATCAAATGAAGTTTCAGTAACCACCTGAAAATCATTTTGATCGCCCGTGACCACGTGGTGAGATAATTTCAGGAATTCCCCTGCGAGTTTATTAATATCAGCAGGTTCTCTGCGGCCAGTGCTTGTTCTGGAATGCTGCAGCATACTTTTTACAATTGAATCCGCTCGTTTCCCGTGCTGCGTGATCCGCTCGGTATTCTCCTGTACATCCCTGGCTAGATCTTTTATCTCATTGATATTGCCTTTTTCAATTTCAAGATGCATCTCGTTCAGAAGATCTTTATTGATCTCCGAAAAATTGTTGACAAAGTTCAGGGGATTTTGAATTTCATGCGCGATGCCGGCAGTGAGCTCGCCAAGCGATGCCATTTTCTCGGAATGTACCAGTTGCGATTGGGTGTTTTTTAAGGTAACGATGGTGTCCTCAAGCATCTGCGTTCGATTCTGTACCTGATCTTCAAGATGCTCTTTTTCGCTACGCAGTTTTTGTTCGCGATACTTGCTGTACAATCTTAAGGCCCATATAAAAGCCAGGGCATAGATCGCATAGGCCCACCAGGTGCGCCACCAGGGAGGAAGTACTTTGAAACTGTATGTCAATGTTTGGCTCCAAACACCTTCCGGATTGCGCGCCCTCAGTAAAAATCGGTACTTACCTTCATAAATATTACCATAGCTGGCAGATGCTGCGTCTGTGGGGTGATTCCACTGTTTATCATAACCCTCTAATTTGTATTGGTAATTCACCATGAAATTCTTACCTGTTTCAATAGCGTTGAAATCAAAACTGATATTGTTGTGCTCGTGTGGCAATACCAGGCCTTCGGGAATCGGCCACCATTTAGTGATGCTTTGAAACTTAACATTTTTAAAATGTGTTGCCATCGAATCCCTTTCGGCTTCGGTTAACAATCTTCCGAAGCTGACAATTTCCTCAGACTTGATCTGATCGGCGGAAACGCTGTCGGCATTCTTGAGTGATTGTCGGGACAAAAGATCGCTCCATGAAATGGTTTCGTTATCTATTTTAACCTGTCTGATTAAAACTTTAGGCGGATGCTGGTATGTTGAGTTGGCTAACCTTGGATCGAACTTTACCAGCCCGGTTTTATCTGAACCCGTGCCCATCCAAATGATCCCTTTACTATCGCGGAACATCGCACCGGGACCGGAGTTGATGTCTTTAATTGGAAATCCTGTTTTTGTACTATACGTGTTGCCTACGCCCCATTTTTTCTCTCCGCCATTTTTGGGCTCACTGGCCAGGAGCTCAGAAAATCCAAAATTAGTTCCAACAAATAATCTGTTTTTGTCTACCTCCAATACCTGGGAAATGAATTCATGTGGCAAGCCATCTGAAGTAGTGAACAGCTCAAAAATGGGCCTCGTATAAACTGATTTATTCTTTATGCTGTTTGCAAACGAATCCTGACTTTGTAGTCGGAGTAGGTCAAGTCCTTTCTGTGTCCCAAACCACAGATCCCCGGAACTGTCTTCCGTTATGGCCCATATTCCGTTATCAGCAAGGCCCTGCGCCGTGGTATAATTGGTAAAGCTATGGCCATCGAATTTACTTACGCCGCCACCGAGCGTTCCAAACCACAAATTGCCCTTCTTATCCTCCATCATACTAAACACCACATTATTAGCAAGACCTTGTTTGGTGGTGTAATTCGTAAAACTCTTGCCATCATATTTGCTCACGCCTCCCCCCGATGTTCCAATCCAGATATTTCCCGCTTTATCTTCCATCATCCGGAACACCGTGTTGTTAGGAAGGCCCTGTTCTTTGGTATAACTGGTGAACGTTTTGCCATCAAATTTGCTGATGCCATGACGGAAACTGCCGAACCATAAATTTCCTTTGCTGTCCTTCAGTATACTATACACCGTATTGTTGACCAGCCCGTCTTCCACAGTGTAATTCACGAATCCCTTACCATCGTATTTGATCACCCCGCCGCCATTGGTTGCAAACCAAAGGCTTCCCGTGCTGTCTTCCACAATGCTGTACACAACATTATTGGCAAGGCCCTGAGTTGTAGTGAAATTGGTTATCGCGGAGCCGGCGAATTTGCTCAGTCCACCCCCAAAGGTGGTAAACCACATATCCCCTTTTGCGTCTTCCGCTATACTGGTGACCTTATTGTTGGCGATGCCCTGCTGAACTGTATAATTTACAAATGTTTTGCCGTCAAACTTGCTGACACCCTTATCTGTTCCGAACCATAGATTGCCCGACTTATCCTGTGAGATATTCCACACCGTATTATCAGCTAAGCCATCTGTCGCGAAATAATTTGTGAATTTGACACCATCGAATTTACTTATGCCGGTACCTGAGGTCCCGAACCATAGATTTCCCGAACTGTCTTTCAACCCCGTTCTTACATTATTACCCACAAGGCCATCTTTTGTAGTATAACCCGTGAAAGACTTCCCATCGAACTTGCTCACGCCACCGCCCCTGGTACTGATCCAAAGATCACCTGAATTGTCTTCCGTGATATCACTCACAAGATTGCTGGCCAGTCCGCTCGTAGTGTCATAATTCTTAAAGGTCTTCCCGTCAAATTTACTGACCCCGCCGCCGCTGGTTCCAAACCACAGATTCCCGGATCTGTCTTCAGTGATGCTGTAGACCACATTATGTGCAAGGCCCTGATTGGTTGTGTAATTCGTAAAAACCTTACCGTCATATTTACTAACGCCACCGCCATCGGTACCTATCCAGAGGTTGTTATGACGATCCTGGGTGATGCACCAGATAAGGTTGTATGCCAATCCGTTCGCCGTGGTATAATTGGTGAAACTTTTGCCATCATATCGGCTGATGCCGCCGCCATTGGTCCCAAACCAAAGAATGCCGGAACTGTCGGTAAAACTGCAGTACACTTCATCGAGTCCGATCCCGTCGTCTGTTGTGTATGTGGTGAATAATCCTTTGCCCTGTGCTTGTGAAAGATTAGTTGGGAAGATGGTTGTATCGGTTACTGCTCGTTTGTCACTGATGGCTTTTGTACCGCGGATCAGAAAACGTTTTGGCGGCAAAAGGTTTTCTATAAAGATCTGAGCGGGTTTATTGCTGTCAGGAAGTTCTGCAACAATAGTAACCCGGGGGAAGGGAATGGTGTCCGTGGACATGCGCTTTTGATCCAGGTCAGTTTTACCGCCATTACACGCTATAAAAATGATGATCGGGAGAACAAGCAGAAGCCATTTCATTAAGCTGGTTCCTGGCAAAACCATTCGGTCAATTGTCCTTGAGTGTTGAGATGTATTCATCAGTTGATCACTCGGGAAAGATAATGAACATTCTTTGCTTTAAGGCCAATTGGTGAGGTTGCTCGATTCCCGGCTATACCTCATATTCACTGGCTGCGAAATAATTCCTATGCTACATTTTTTATTTATATTAGCTAAGGCATTGGCTATTCATTCAGCCAGCAGCTCATTTACTAACCCGTAAAAAAGATAATTATGGCAAAAGCAAAAAAAGCA
>JANMHK010000464.1:0-4841 GCA_031375135.1 Sphingobacteriales bacterium
TCCCAATTTATTTTGTCCTGCCCTTCCAAAACATATTGAAATTCCAGGGCCTTTTCCTTCCATGCTTTCAGGTAAGCGAGGTAGGGCGTGTATTCATGATACTGTACGGGGAAATGCATGGGGTGCGATGGGTCTTCGGCGTTGGCCATCCACCAAACGGATCCCAAAGTTTCCGGATCAAAGATCATGATCAGGGTTCGTGTGAGCGAAATATCGAGCCTGGTTAGTTCGGTCAGTACCGTCCCGATCAGGGCCTCTAATTCCTCTGAGTTCTGCATGGCCATAGCCCTTGAACGAACCCTTTCCAGAGAAACTTCAATCTGTGCTTCCCGGGTTTGTTCTTCAGACAACTTAAGGTCCAAAAAGCGGGTATAGGTTTGCTCAAATACAACAGCAAATCTTTTGAATATTTCGTGTGCGTATAAAACGGGCTCGTAGGTGATGAATAACAGGAAGCCTTTGGAAAAATAGGCACAATGCATAATTTGAAAGGTGGGCAAAGGGTGACCGGCCGCAATAATGCTATCCAGAATTTCTCCTACTACGGGAAGCGTGCGCATATACTTGTAGTGGGTGACAAGTTCTTCCCCGCCAACAGCCTCCACGTGCAAATCCTGTCCTTTCAGATATGCGTCCAGCATGTGGATGAATGTAGGGTCTTCTGTTAACGGAGCCTGGGCAGCAGGTTGCATAACTCCTTCACTGCTCATCCACAGGGTAATTGATTTTTTGTCATCGGCCCATGTGCAATAGCCGGCACTCCAGGTGGGCATACCCAGCTGTTGTATTTGCTGGTATAAGAGGTGGGCGGCTTCAGGAAGCTCTTCGCTTCGCTGCATGGCCATGGTTCTTGCGCGAACGCGCTCGAGTGCCAATTGGATTTGGGCTTCTCTCGCCTGAGCCTCGGCCAAAGAGATGTCGCGGAATCTCTGGTATGCAAAATCGAATGCGTTCCTGAATTTTCTGAGGACCTGCTTTTTATCTTCAGATATTTTTCCAAAAGTGGAGATACCTATTGATCCCGTACCAATGGAATAGAAGTAATACCCTAATGTTTCGGTATGATCGAGTCTCGGGTCATCATCTTCCCCATTATTTATTCTGAACGTTCTGAATTCATCAAGTTCTGCTCCTTCAAGATAGGTTTCGGAAAATGCGTCTATGGCAGTTTTCATCGCCTGCACCTGCTTGTCAATGAAGGGGTGGACATGATATTCAAACCTTGTGATGGTTTGCCCTGAATCATAATTTAAGAAAGAACTGTCGTCATCGTCATAAATATTGATCATGGCATTCCGGATCTCGTTGAAGCCGAGTTTCAACAGTTCTTTGTACATGATATCACAGATCTGAAGGAGGTCTTTCGTTTGCCGCATGCTCATGGCTGCGGCGCGTACCCGTTCCAGTGAGGTTTCAATTTCCAGCTCCCTGTTTTTTTGTTCCAGTTCAGTGGTTCGTCGTTTCACGGCGTCCCGCAATTGCAGGTTCTCGGAAGCAACCGTATCGATCGCCAGATTTTCACCTTCCACCGCCCTCATATCTGGCATGGAAGAATGTTGATGGAGGAACCGCCACTGGTTGTTCTTTTTTGCCATCAGGGATGTTGCCCTGAATTTGGAATAGAATCTCCATTCTTCGTTGATCAACACATAAATGTCTAGAAAGTCGTCAACCAGTATAAACGACCCAAGCGGTTGCATGTTTATTGTTCTGTTTCGCAGTTCAGTTTTTCGGGCCACCTGATCAATCGTGTCATACAAAAACTGAATAGCATCTTTCTTATTATAAAACACTTCGCCCTCAGCACTGCCGATCTGCTGGTAGTCATCATCTAGCAAGGCTTCTATAGTTGTTACATCCCCTGAGAGATATGAGTCCCAGTAAAGGTGATATGCTTTTAGCATTTCCTGCTCCAGGTCATCCTCCAGCATCATTGGGCAACTGTTTTATGATTACTGCTGCGCAGGATGGTATTGCTATTTGAATTCTTCATAGCGAATTGCTCAATTTTTATCAATGACTGGATGATGCAGCAGGACGTCCTCTTCTTCGATCAGTTCCAACTGGTGTTCGTACACCTTGGTACGCATGAACTGCAGTAGAACGAGCACCACAGACACAATGATGGCAAAGCAAAATATGGTCACCTCCCAGCCAAAGCGATCTTTAATCGGGCTGATCATTGCGGGGCCTACAGAAAATCCAAGGTTGGTAATGGCCATATAAATTGTGAATTGCGTAGCCGATACTTTCTTCCAGCAAAACTTCATGGCGATCGCCAACAATCCGATCGTGGAGAACACATATAGTGTGGTATAGAAGAAGATGAAGGCCGTGGTGAAATGCGAATCCAGCCAGTGGACTTCATAATAGGCCATACCGCCCGTCAGTAAAATGAGCAGTAAATAGTACACACTCATCATCTTGATCTTTCCAAAGTGATCGATCAGGTAGCCGCCAACGAGCATGCCGAGGATACCGGCAAATAAAGATGCGGCAGAGTAAACCTGAGAATATTCTTCATCCGTCCAGTTCAAATTCTGCACGGTGAAAATGGGGATCAGGGTATTCATGAAGTTATAGGCGGCGCCCATGATGAATAGCAATAAGATCAACAGGAGACTGTATGGCAGTTTCATGACATGCCAAAGTGATTTCAGGATTTCACTCCAGCTGTCCAGGTGATACTCTTCCGAGATCGGGTTGGTTTTGCCTGCCATCCAGGGCATGAATTTTTCGCCCGGTCTCTCCCGCATAATGATCGGAATCATCATGATCAGAAATACGCCCACGGCCAGGGTGAGTATGGCTGTGGTGAAGCCGGCACTATTGAGTAACCAGGAGCCTATTGCCAGCGAGGCAGATATGCCAATGGTTTTTGAGCCCCACATCAAGCCATTTGCCCGGGCCTGTTCTTCGAGGGGTATGATATCAATGGCCATGCTGTCTGTGGCCACGTCCTGAAAAGCGGCAAAAAAGCTGACAAAGAAACTCGTGAGCATGAGCTGGCCGAGGTTATTCAGCGGGTCATGCACCATCGCCATAGCTACAAAGCTAACGAGTAGCCCTACCTGCCCAAATATGACCCATGGCCTGCGTCTGCCCATGGGCAAATAGGTATAACGGTCGATAAATGGGGCAATCACGAATTTGAAACTCCAGGGAATTCCTTGTATGGCTGCCAGTGCGCCAATTTCGCCAATGCTTTTACCATTCATAGCCATCCAGGCCGGTATGCCGAAATGGGTGATCCCGTGCGGAATGCCCTGCGCCATATACAGTGCAGAAAAGCTGAAATACCGGAGAAAGGTATTTTCAGATAGGGTGGGTACATGCGGATGAAAGATCTTCTGTAGCAAAGACATGGTCAAAAAGTTTTGGTTTAAGAATGATTACCGCCTCGCCCTAGGGGGAATGGGGTTTTAAAAGATCGTCCGGAACAGTTACAATATATAGAAAATGGCCAACTATTGGACACACTGGAATAAGCGGGAAAGAAACGCATAGGGCTGTTCGTTATACTCCTTATTCTCATCGGCTTTGAGCGGGCAGGCTCGCCAATAAGGCTTATCTTCGCCGCATGATAACATTTGAATCTCTGGGTCTCGAAGATGGGCTGTTGCAGTCGATAACTGCCTTAGGCTTCACAGAACCCACTCCGATACAGGAGAAATCCATTCCGGTCCTACTACAGGGGACCAAGGATTTTGTAGGTCTGGCGCAGACCGGAA
This sequence comes from Sphingobacteriales bacterium, assembly GCA_031375135.1. Taxonomy (GTDB): domain Bacteria; phylum Bacteroidota; class Bacteroidia; order Chitinophagales; family Chitinophagaceae; genus Pollutibacter. The sequence continues at coordinate 3,732 of JANMHK010000464.1, forward strand.
CAGGTAAAACAGCTGCATTTGGACTTCCGCTGTTGCAATTGATTGATAAGCAGAATAAGTATCCCCAGGCGTTGATCGTTTGTCCTACCCGGGAACTCTGCATGCAAATCACGAATGACCTTCAGAATTTTAAGAAGAAGTATGCACCCGTTGCCGTTACTGCGGTTTACGGAGGTACGTCGATCACCACCCAGATCCGGGACCTGAAAAGGGGAACGCAGATCGTAGTGGCTACGCCGGGCAGATTGATTGATCTGATCGAAAGAAAGGCCATTCAGTTGGAGCGCATTCAGTACATCGTGCTTGATGAAGCGGATGAGATGCTGAATATGGGATTCCGGGACGATATCGAATTCATCCTGAAGAATACGCCGGCCCGTGAAAGTACCTGGCTCTTCAGTGCCACTATGCCTGCAGAAGTGAAGCAGGTGAGTAAGAAATACATGAAGGATCCGTTCGAACTGACCATTGGCAAAACAAACGCTGGTGCCGTGAATATTGATCACCAGTATTATGTGACTACACATAATAACCGGTATGAGACCCTGAAAAGGATCATCGATTTTAATCCCGGCATCTATGGGATCATCTTTACCCGTACCAAATTAGACGCACAAAATATCTCAGAAGCGATTATACGTGAGGGTTATGATATTGATTCACTGCATGGTGATCTTACGCAGCAGCAGCGGGATAAAGTCATGGGCCGGTTTCGTGATAAGAGCTTACAATTACTGATCGCAACAGACGTTGCGGCCAGGGGAATCGATGTTCAGGGGATCACCCACGTGATCAACTACGAGCTTCCGGATGATCCTGAAGTGTACACACACAGGAGCGGAAGAACGGGCCGTGCCGGTAAAAGCGGGATCTGTCTTTCTATCATCACTCCGCGCGAAGTATATCGGGTTAAGCAGATTGAAAGGATGAATAATACCCGTTTCCACAAACTGGATATTCCGGCAGGAAAGGATGTTTGCCGCAAGCAGTTCTTCCATTTTATTGATAAGATGTTGAATGCAGATATCAGTCATGGTGAATATGAAACCTATCTGCCATTGCTTCAAGAAAAATTTGCGCATGTGGATAAGGAGGAGATCATGCAACGGG
>JANMHK010000466.1:0-10909 GCA_031375135.1 Sphingobacteriales bacterium
CACTTTTTTGATCTTCTCCTCGCGGGCAATGTCCAATACGTTGAGCAGGCCTGTCATATTCAGGTTCCAAGCCAGTGGTGGATTCTTTTCGCCAGTTGCGGAAAGGATGGCTGCCAACAAATAGATCTGGGTAAAATTCTGCCGGATCACCTGAACATGGAGCATTTCCTTATTCATCACATCCATACTCACGTAGGGGCCGGTTCCTTTCAACAGTTCGTGTTCCTCCCGAAGGTCTGAGGCAACTACGTTAACCCCCCCATACATCTTCCTGAGGGCGAGCGTAAGTTCAACCCCAATCTGACCGCAAGCACCAATTACAAGTATCCGTTCTTTTTGCATGGCTTAAATCGTTGCGCCAAAAATCAATAAAAAATGTGACTTTTGAATTTGATTTAAGATTAATTGTATGGATAAATTTCTAGAAGAACTTTTCGGCGAACAGACCTACGACAAGAACAATTTCTTTCTGATAGCCGGGCCATGCGTTGTGGAGAGCGAAGAACTGATCATGGAGGTAGGTGAAAAAGTGGCCGCTATTTGTAAGAAACTTCAGATACCATACGTATTGAAATCCTCCTATCGAAAGGCCAACAGAACCAGTGTTTCCTCGTTTACCGGCCTGGGTGACGAAAAAGCGATGTCTATCCTCAGGATGGCGGGAAATCGTTTAGGTCTCCCTGTGACTACCGATATTCACGCCCACGAAGAGGCAGAACTTGCGGCCCAGTATGTAGACATCCTTCAAATACCCGCTTTTTTGTGCAGGCAAACTGATTTGCTCGTTGCGGCCGCCAAAACAGGGAAAGTGGTCAATGTCAAAAAAGGTCAATTTGTAAGCGGTGGCTCCATGAAGTTTGCCGTTGAAAAAATACAACTTGCCGGCAATGATAAGATCATGCTTACGGAAAGGGGCAATAGTTTTGGATATCAGGATATGGTGGTTGATTACCGCAACATCCCATGGATGAAAGCCCATGGCGTACCTGTAGTAATGGACTGCACACATTCCCTGCAGCAGCCCAATCAGACCTCGGGGGTTACAGGCGGAAACCCAGAACTGATCGGCACCATAGCTAAGGCGGCCATAGCAACTGGAGCCAATGGAATTTTCATAGAAACCCATCCAAATCCTGCCATTGCAAAAAGCGACGGCGCGAATATGCTCAGGTTAGACCTGCTTGAAGGGGTGCTCACAGAATTGGTTAGATTAAAAAAGGCTTTGATTACCTAAAGTGCACTTAAAGTTTTCCGTTTTTACTGGTTAGCTGGCATTAAAAAACCGGAACATTAAGGTTTAAGCATTTCATAGAACAAGGCGCTTAAAAACGGGATGCCGTAAAAGAAGGCTGTGATATTGGAACATCTTAGCAAAAGGCAGGGAAAAAAAGGCAACCACCAATAACTGAACAGGAATCAACGGTTCCTTAAATAAGATTTTTCGCAGGATTTTCTATATACAAGCAAATTACGTGCTAATTTTTAGATTTCAAACATAATCTGTTGTTATACTGCTAATTAGGAAGATTTTCCCCTGTTTTCCTTCTTGATGCACCCTTGCTCCTGAGCTCCCCGGGGTTGATATGAAAGACTTTTCGGAAGGCCAGAATAAAATTGCTCATATTCTTGTAACCCAGCTGAGCCCCAATCTGCTGAACAGGAAGGTCTGTTTGCAAAAGGATTTCCTTAGCCCGCAACATTCTGTGTTGTTGAAAATATGCATATGGTGGGAGCCCATAGACCAGGCCAAACAATGTTTTCATTTTGGTCACGCTGACGGCGGCGTCCCTGGCAAGTTCGTCCAGCGAAGGCGCGATTGAAAGATCAGCTAATAGTTTACGCTCTACTTCAATCATCCTATTGATGTCTTCTTTTGAAATCCCTTTACGCTTCTTCTCTCCCATGTGCTGGTAAAGCCAACCGAAAAAATTCTCCAGGATCAACATAACCCTGTTTTGAAGATAAGCGTGCACATCGGTGTGCAATTCCACGGGCGGATTCATGAGCTCCTGCAACAGCTGGCGGGACTCCTTATCCATTTCTTTCAAATGCACCGTTTCAGCTTTTAACTGCAGGTATCGGGCAAGTATATCTTCCATCCGGTCTATCCTCAAATGGGCTGCTATCCATTCCGGACTGATCATCACCCTGATCCCTTTTAAATGAGAACCGGAAGGCGTGAACTGTCGTAAATCCGAAAGGAAACTGAGCAGGTACATATGGGAAACTTCCGGGCCTTTATCCTCGACCCGATCAGCATCAATTACAGTGATCAGTTTACCGGGATGGGCCACCTGTTCACAAATAAATGCATAATACTCTTTCTGACCCTTGGCCCGGTTGAACCAGAAATCATCGGCCAGTGAGAAATTGTAAATGAAGGCCTGCAACTTATTGGGAAGTTTTTCTTTGCGCAGATAACCCGACCCGTATTTAGCAGGCAGCATAAGCACATCATCTTCAGCATTTGTTCCCAATTGCTTCGCCAGGTCATTGATCACATCATAATCCGCTGCTATCGTAAACGAAAACTCAAACATCAGCCTTCATATTTCCTGGTTTTTATAATATCACTTGGCAGGTAATCAAACATTTGACGGAAAGCCTTGGCGAAATTACTCAGGCTTCTGTATCCCATTTCATAACCCACCTCCTTCACAGAATAAGTCCCTGAAAGTAAAAGCGATCTGGCTTTCTCCAGTCTGTGCCTTTGAAAATATTCGTATATCGGATAACCATACACATCCCTGAACAATTTCTTAAGCCTGGTGGGGCTCATACCAAATTTCTCAGAGAGCGCCTCAACAGTTGGAACAGCAGAAAGATGTTCTTTCGTCAGTTCTGATTCCACTTCCATCATCTTGAAAACATCCGCTGTTTGAAGATGAGGCAGATCATATTCCTCCATCTTCTCCATGATTCTGTTCAGAAATCTTTCCATGAGCATCATGACCCTGTTTTCAATGATCGTATAATAGATCGGATCACCCGGGTCTGTATCAAGGATATCATTGATGTATTTTTTGTAATCCACATCGAGTGGCTCCAGGGTTAGCTTTTTAGATTTCAAGGCGATGTATTTCATCAACAGCTCATCCTCCCTTTCTACCCCAAAATACTTCGCGAGCCAGCGCGTATTAAAAATGATCTTGACCGACTTCATAACACAGCCCCTGGTAGCGATCATTGTGCTGTCAAACATCGTGCTGTGAAGTGCTGCAGCCGAATAGACGGGTGGTCTCAAGCTTGCCGCATCGCCACCGATCACCTGCTCCATTTTAGTTCGTATGAATATCTCGTCGAAGCCCAGGATATAGAACGCGGGCTCCTTCTGCTTGCGATGTAGCGTGATGTCTGTATCCATCGCAATATTGGATACAGCTACGCTGAGACCATTGGGAAGCCTAAGCGCGCGAATAGAACCTTTGCCCAGGTAAGCCGGTATTTGTAGAGTGTTCTGGTCCAGAACAGTACCAAATTTTGCAGCGAGGTCTTTGATCAGGGAGTGAAAATCAGCTTGATCTATTTCCAAATGGAACATGGCCGAAAATACCAATTATCCAATTGAAAACAGGGAGAAACAATTACCTAAAAATATCGAAGCGGATTTCTTTTGGCGTTCCATATATACTCTTTCACGTTGAGCCAGAACGCCATAAAAAGATATATGATCACGGGTGAGCCTACCGTCAGGCATGAGATATAAATAAAATATTTGCGGATCGTTGTACTGGGAATACCCATTTTGTCTCCCAACCAGGAGCAAACTCCAAAAACATGCCCTTCCACAAATTGTCTGACTCCGTTGATCATTCGTCAAAATTAATCATTCCTATTATAATATGGGTTGTTGGCAGCAGACCTTCTTTTCGTTAATTTCGCCGTGCCAGTCAACATACCTTGCTTTAACGTAAAATATCATACCATGGTTTTCGATTTAGACCTGATTAAGAAAGTTTATGCTGAATTGCCCGGAAAAGTAGATGCCGCACGCCAATTAGTGGGCCACCCGCTCACCCTGGCCGAGAAGATCCTCTACTCCCACCTGTACAATCCGCTTTCCCGTGCCTTTGACAGGGGTAAGGACTATGTTGATTTTGCCCCCGATCGGGTAGCCATGCAGGATGCAACGGCCCAAATGGCCCTGCTCCAGTTCATGACTGCCGGCCGCGCAACAGTTGCAGTGCCTTCAACCGTGCATTGCGATCACCTGATCCAGGCAAAAGTGGGTGCTGCCATTGACCTGAAAACGGCCATCGATACCAATAAAGAAGTATATGATTTTTTGGCTTCCATATCCAATAAATACGGGATCGGCTTCTGGAAACCAGGAGCAGGGATCATACACCAGGTTGTTTTAGAGAATTACGCCTTCCCTGGTGGAATGATGATCGGAACTGATTCCCATACGCCCAATGCAGGCGGTCTGGGCATGGTTGCGATCGGTGTTGGCGGTGCAGATGCTGTTGACGTGATGGCCGGTCTGCCCTGGGAATTGAAAATGCCTAAACTGATCGGTATCAAACTGACCGGGAAAATGAGCGGCTGGACCTCTGCTAAGGATATTATCCTCTGGGTGGCCGGTCAACTCACCGTTAAAGGAGGTACCGGTGCTATTGTTGAATATTTTGGCGAAGGGGCCGATAACCTTAGCGCTACCGGTAAAGCAACCATATGTAACATGGGTGCAGAAATTGGCGCGACCTGCTCCATTTTCGCCTACGATGCTAAAATGAGCGCCTACCTCAAAGGCACGGGTCGTGAAGAAATTGCTACCCTGGCAGACGGTGTCATTGCTCACCTAAGGCCTGATGCCGAGGTATATAATAATCCGGCAGCTTATTACGACGAAATATTGGAACTGAACCTGAGCGAACTGGAACCTTATGTAAATGGACCCTTTACACCAGACCTCGCTACTCCTATTTCCCAAATGAAAGACGCGGTTGCAAAGAACGGCTGGCCTGCAAAACTGGAAGTGGCGCTGATCGGAAGCTGTACAAACTCGTCTTACGAAGATATTAGCAGAAGCGCCTCTATCGTAAAAGATGCCGTTTCAAAAGGACTTAAAGCAAATTCTGAATTTACCATCACACCGGGCTCAGAATTAGTACGTTATACAATTGAAAGGGACGGTTTTATCAAAGAATTTGAGAACGTGGGCGGTGTGGTCATGGCCAATGCCTGTGGTCCTTGCATCGGTCAGTGGGCCAGGCATATTGACGATCCTACCCGTAAGAATACCATCATCACGTCTTTCAACCGGAACTTCGCCAAGCGTAATGACGGACTGGCCAGCACCCATGCATTTGTAGCTTCCCCTGAACTTGTTACCGCCATGGCTATTGCCGGAACCATTGCCTTCAACCCCCTGACAGATACCCTCATTAATGATAGAGGCGAAGCCGTTAAATTATCAGAACCTACCGGACACGAACTTCCTCCCAAAGGTTTCGAAGTAGATGATCCAGGCTACCAGGAGCCGGCAAAAGATGGCTCAGGCGTTCAGGTACTGGTCAGCGAAGATTCAAACAGGCTTCAACTTTTAGCTCCATTCCCGGCTTGGGAAGGGACCGACCTGAAGGGATTGAAATTGTTGATCAAGGCAAAAGGGAAATGTACCACGGACCATATCTCCATGGCGGGACCATGGCTTAAATTCCGCGGACACCTCGACAACATCTCGAACAACATGCTGATCGGGGCGATCAATTTCTACAATGACAAATCAGATTCGGTAAAAAATCAGCTTACTGGTGAATATGGCGCCGTACCTGCCACCCAGCGGGCATATAAGGCTGCTGGCATTGGTTCGGTGGTTGTGGGCGATGAGAACTATGGTGAAGGCTCTAGCCGCGAGCATGCGGCTATGGAACCCAGGCATCTTGGAGTTAGGGCCATTTTGGTCAGAAGCTTCGCCCGGATCCATGAGACCAACCTCAAAAAACAAGGCATGCTGGCCCTGACATTTGCAGATAAGGCGGACTATGATAAAGTACAGGAAGATGACCAGATCGATATCCTTGGACTCACCAGTTTTGCTCCCGGTGTTCAGCTCACCGTGGTTTTGAACCACAAGGATGGAACATCTGATCAGGTGCCGGTTAACCATACCTACAATGAACAACAGATCGAATGGTTTAAATCTGGCGGCGCACTGAATGTGATCCGCAGGCAGTTTGTATAGGCCAGGCAATGAATACATGGAAAAGGACGGCAGAAGCCGTCCTTTTTTTTTATTTCCCCTTGTTCCGGAATTCTCGGTAACTCCCGGATTTCTTTTTTCCTGCACCCTTCCGTTCTGCGGGGCGGGAAGTAGTTCGCGATGCTTCCGGCCTCGACATCGGCTCTCCCGGGCGATCGTCTTTCTGGAAAGCCTTCTTACTTCTTTTCGGCTTCGAACCTTTATTGGCAGAAGAACTGGACTGCTCCATGGAACTGTTCAAGGCTTCCATTTCCGGTTCACTCAGGTATCTCCACTTCCCGAGTGGTATTTTATCCAGGCGGATATGCATGATCCTTGTTCTTTGGAGATGGGTTACTTTATGACCCAGGGCTTCGCACATTTTACGGATCTGGCGATTTAGCCCCTGGACAAGGATGATATTGAAAGAATGTTTCCCGGTCTGCTTTACACGGCACGGCAAAGTTTTGGTGCCATCGATCCGCACGCCGTCCGACATGTTCTTCAGGAATAATCCATCAATATTACGTTCAACCCTAACCGCATATTCCTTTTCATGCTGGTTCCCGGCCCTCAAAATTTTGTTGACAATATCTCCATCATTAGTCAAAAAGATGAGTCCCTCGGAGTCTTTATCCAACCTGCCGATCGGGAAGATCCTTTTAGGATAATTGATATAGCTGATGATATTCCCGCGAATATTGGTGTCCGTGGTTGTAGTGACCCCGGGAGGCTTGTTAAAAGCCAATATCACACATTTCTCTTTTGCCGAAGGACGCACAATACTCCCGTCAACGACCACCTCGTCCCCAGGCTGATAACGGTTTCCTGTCACCGCAACTTCATTATTGAGCATCACCCTGCCTGCCTCGATCAGCCGATCGGCTTCCCGGCGGGAGCAATACCCGGACTCACTGATGTATTTATTTAAGGAAATGTCCAATTTCGTGAAATTTGACTGTAAAAATAGGACTAATGGCTGGTAGCGTAACGAGGCCATTTTCCGGGATCATAAAATTTTACGATTGTTCATGCAACATTCTGTTTACTGTTGTGTCACTAATTAAAATCAAAGCGCGTGGAACTGGCTGCAACCTTACCACATATGGACCTGGTAGAAAAATGTAAACAAGGCGATCCCGGGAGTTACAGAAAGTTATATGAATTGTATTCAAAGGCGATGTTCAATACCAGCTACCGGATCCTGAATAATGTGGCTGAGGCGGAGGATGTGCTTCAGGAGTCATTCATTGATGCTTTCAAACACATCCACAGCTTTGAAAACAGGTCAAGTTTTGGGTCATGGCTCAAACAGATAGTAGTCAACAAATCGATCAATGTGATCAGAAAGAAGAAGATGGACCTGATCGATATCGATAAGACTACAGCTTACGAGCTGCCACAGGAAGAGACGATAGACGAAAAAGAGATTCATTTGAAAGTATCGGAAGTTCGGAAGGCCATTGCTGAGATGCCAGAAGGTTACCGGTCGGTGTTGACGCTCTATCTGTTTGAAGGCTATGATCACGAAGAAATTGCCCAGATCCTGCAAGTGAAAGAATCAACCGCCCGTACCCAGTATATCAGGGCAAAACAAAAACTGCTATTGAAACTTAAAGACGGAGACCATGGAAACAAATAATAGTCACAACAATAATCTTGAACGCTTCGTGAGGGATAACCGCGATGCTTTCGATAGCCTGGAGCCAGCACCGGGAGTTTGGGACAAAATTGGCGCAGCCATTGGTGAAGAAAAAGAACCGACTACCCGCGTTATTCAAATGAGCTGGGTAAGATGGGCAGTTGCAGCTACTCTCTTCCTGGCTCTCGCGGGTACCCTGACCTATATGATGTTTTTCCGACCAGCATCAGTTGGTCCCCAGCTTGCTGGCAAAACAGAAAAAGGATCCGAAGCCGTTGATCTGGTCTTGAACCAAATTGACCCCCAGTACGCGAAACTCATCTCCCAGTTTATGGAGGTGATCGGGGAAAAACAATCCGAACTGAAAAAGATCGAAAAAGATGACCCCGAACTATATAAAAAATTCGCCGGAGATGTTCAGAAACTGGATTCTTCCTATCACGTGTTGCGCACCACGTTGAATGCAAATCCAAATACAGAACAACTATTGCAGGCCATGATCAGCAACCTGCAGATGCAAATCGAGCTGCTGAATCAACAGTTAACCATTATTCAAAAAGTCAAACAGCCTAAATCTGAAAAAATATGAAACGTACTCTACTTTTAAATACTTTCTGCCTTGTTATCATTAGCATGCTTTCGTTGAAGGGATTTGCAAATGGTGAACCGTTGGCAGAAAAGTCAAAAACATTTAGTAAGAGCTATCCGGTTAATAGCAATGATCTGGTAAGTCTTGATAATCAGTTTGGTGAAATGAAGATCCTCATTTGGGACAGAAATGAAGTTAAAGTAGACATCAATATGGTCGCAAAGGCCAATACGGATGAACAGGCCCAAAAAATCCTCGATAATATTTCTATCCTCGAAAGCAAAACATCTACCGGTGTTTCCGTTGCCACCAAAATGAAAAATCAAAAGAACAACTGGAACAACAACAGCGATAAAAAGGAATATAAAGAAACGGGGATGAAGATCGATTATGTGGTCTATATGCCTGCCGGAAATCCGCTAAACGCGACCAACCAGTTTGGGCCTATGATCATACCCGACTTAAAAGGAGATGTTACCCTGGTGAGCAAGTTTGGAAGTCTGACAGCCGGCAAACTGAGCCAGGTGAAAAAAATAGATGTGGAATTTGGGGAAGCTAAAATCGAATCAATCAATGGCGGCAAATTGACCGTAAAGTTTGGCAAAGGCGATATCAGGCAGATCTCGGGAAATGTGGAAGCCAGATTTGAATTCTGCGATAAGCTGAGGGTTGGCCTGGATAATAATACCCGGGACCTGAATATTCGTTCATCTTATTCGCATCTCTACCTGAATACCCCTGCCAATCTTTCTTCTTCAATAGATATTAAAACCAGCTTTGGAGAGTTCTCCAATAAAACGGATTTCAACATTAAGAAACAAGGCAGCGACGACGAAGACAATAGGTACGGACCAAAATTCGACAAACAGTATAATGGCGTGGCAGGTAGTGGCAGTAATAAACTAAAAGTCAATTCAGACTTTGGAGAAGTGGTGATGGGCCATAATCTCGACGTGGATTTCTCCAGCAAGAAGAAAACAAAAGTGATCTGATAAATGCGCTTATTATCTTTAAAAAGGCAGCAGAAAAAAGACTAACTTTTTAGCATGAAGAAGTTATTACTTACTACCGTCTTATTCTGCTGCCTTTGCAGTCTCACTGCCCAGGAAAAAAAAGCTGAACCGAATATTAGAAAGTACTGGTTCGTTATGTTGATGCGGGGAACCAACCGAAGCCAGGATTCTGTCACAGCAGCTAAACTCCAGGCCGGCCATATGGCCAATATGCAAACGATGTATTATGCCGGCAAACTGAAAGTTGCAGGACCTTTTGGGGACGATGGCAACTGGAGAGGCATATTTATTTTTGACTGCGAAACTCAGAAAGAAGTTGAAGATCTTTTGCAGAAAGACCCCGCGATTGCGGCAGGAAGATTAGGCTATGAGATCCATCCCTGGTACACAGAACCCAGTGGCAATTTTAAGCCTGGCATGCCCGAAAAAAAGTAATTAATTCAGCCCCCGGTTCTGCCGTCTCGTACTTCCACTTTCTTCTTTCCGGCATTCTTTTTCTCCCAATCTTCCACTGCTGCCGGCTTAGCCTTGGCTTTCGGATCAGTACTTACAGGCTTCGTAGTTGAGCTGGCAGATTCAGTAATTGGTCTGCCCAAGCCATCAAGTCTCTGCCCGTACGTATAATTCTCCGATTTCTTGATCATTCCAGTGGCCGGGTCATAGAATTTCCAGGGACCGTGTTTCAATTCAGACGACTCGTGCTTAATGATCTTTGAAGTCATCACCATTGGATTATTCAAGTCAGGTACTTCAATGGTGTCGTAGGGATCAAGTGGATTAACTGCTTTCCACCCTTCTTCTCTGAGCAGGTCCCCAATTGAAGTAAAATACGTTTGTTTGCCATCCCGGAAACCCCACCTGTAATTCTCAATGGCGAGAATGTCGCCCGCCAGGTTATACCTTCTCCATGGACCTTCTTTCTTATCGTCTACAAATTCACCTTCTTCCTCATATCCAGGCTCACCTCTTAACGATTCTACCCGAACTACCCATTTGCCCTGTTTCATCTTCTTCTTATCGACGGCATTGATCGTATCGCCTTTTACGGAGATCTGATAACTCTCCCACTGTTGTGCAGAAAGGCAGAGCGGGAGCAGGAAGGATATGATGATGAGTAGTTGTTTCATGGTCTCGTTTTCTGGTAGATCAAATGTAGAACGTAAAAAATCAATAATCATTTTCCGCACCCATCGTTTTAGTGATATTCAGGCGTAAAGCATTGATAATAACTAAACTTTAGCAGTCACTGCCCCACCTTTCACATTTCTAAAACGACTATTCTATGTACCAAATAAACGAGGAATGTCTATGAATAACTTAAAATGGAAAATGATTCCCATACTCAGCCTGGCCTTGCTGTTTATGGCAGGATGCGCCTCTTCAGCTCATATTGAAAAAGATCCGGCAGTTAATTTAACGGACTACCGGAGTTTTAGCTGGATGAATAAAGACGCAAAGGCCAATGACAAAAATGATTTGAT
>JANMHK010000494.1:0-6574 GCA_031375135.1 Sphingobacteriales bacterium
GGGGAAAAAAGAATATCTGATGTCGGGTTATGCAAATGCTGATACTAAAATGTTGTTTGATTCTACGGTTCAATTGGAAATTGGAAGCATCACTAAAACCTTTACCTCGTTTATTTTATCTGCCATTCTTCTGGATAAAAATATTCCCGAAACAAATGGGATTGGAAAATATCTTCCAGACAGTGTAAGATCAAATAAAGCGGTAGCTGAGATTCAGTTCATTCAGCTGATGAATCATACTTCCGGCCTACCCAGGTTGGCAAATAACATGGGCAATCCAAAATCATACTTACAACCATATGCGGAGTATGATTTACAAGCCCTATACAGCTACCTAACGAAAGCTGCTCCGGATACGTTGAGAAAAGTGAATTATTCAAACCTGGGGGTCACCATCGCAGGCGTGTTGGCAGAACGGATTTCAGGAAAGGCCTATACAGACCTCTTGAAAAAATATATCACCGGACCCTGGGGCCTTCCCAATACTGGATTAACCATCATTCCATCCCTACCCGTCAGTGTGGGCTATTTCAATAATAGTCCTGCGGAGTACTGGACCATGAATGGCCTGGGCGGAGCAGGGGAGATCAAATCAAATACGTTGGACATCCTAACCTATTTGCAACAGATGCTGCACCATAGCAATGAACCTTTCATTCAAAACCTGATAACGCCAACAGCTAGTATAGACGGGAGATTGAAAGTAGCAAAAGGCTGGCATGTTTTACAGGTCAAAGATCAACCTGAGATCGTGTGGCATAACGGGGGTACTTATGGTTTTTCTACATTCTGCGGTTTCGATAAGATCAGCAACAAGGCTGTTTTTGTTGCCATTAATGCTTTTGGGAAAAATGCCATTGCTGACAACACAGGTATTTCCATATTAAGGCAATTGAAAGATAAGGGCCCCAACCAATAATAATGTGAAGAGTAATGGGTAGATATACGCCTTTACCCTTTCATGTTGCATAAATTCAGAAAGGATTAGAAGGACTCATAGTCCATCGTTTCACAGCTTTAACTTTAGTGGCTCCGCCTTGGGAAAACAATTGCACACCACGACCTTTCAACGTTGGATAAACCATTCGCGCAATAGCTTGCCGGTCGTTTGCAAAAACTTCAATCACTGATTTATCGATGAATACCCGAAGCACCAGCGGTTCACCTTTCTTTAGTTCAAGAGGGGCTTCCTCTATCATCTTTCTACCAAATCCCAACCCTGATTTGCGCGTATCGAATTTTAGTTTCTTCTCTTTGGAGTCATAGTAGATCAGGGTCTCTTCGCGGCCATCAGCAGATACTCCCAGCTTCACGCCATATTGCAATGCCGTTGTATTCTGAAAGTTGATTTCCAATTCCATCATCTCTGCAGCAGGCTTGAGCACAACATCTTTGCCCGACTGAACTTCCACCGCTGGCTCAACAGATTCCGGACCCCGAAGTTGTTCCAACTCCTTGACCGGCCTCATCCGCAAACTGCCATCTTCTCCCAACCATAAACTTCTCGGCAATCCATACATGCCGGTCCATCCGCTGTAATTGATCAGAGAATCTGGACGGTCGTCAAATATCCAGCTCCACATGATCTGCCTTCCTTTGGCATCAACCAACGCTTCGGGAGCGAAATAAGCATTGTCGTTCCAGGTCATCCTGCCATGATTAACGGGATAAAAATGATCGCCATTATAATCGCCAACATAATACTGTGCACCCATATTGTGGCTGATAAAAAGCAACAAGTGCTTGCCGCTATAAGCACTTCCCTCGGGCGCAGAAGGCAAGGGCAAAAAACTCGGACACATATTATCTTCCGTCTTGCTGGTCCATTTGCGATCGCCTTTATAAAATTCATGCTGATACTCCCAACGTTCCATGTCTTTCGAAGAAAACAAATACAAATGATCACCCTGATAATTCAGGGAGTCTGCCGGCAGAGCAGGACTATCCATATTTGCAGGCAGCCCGGGACCTCGCGAACCGTATTTTCTTAGCACCAATAAATTGCCCGTCAGCATATAATACTTTCCATCCTTTTTCCAGATATTAGACGGATCTGCAGAACCTACATAGTATTTACTACCCGAAGCATCGGTCATATCTGTGATGCCCCATTCAGAAGATTTCACCACGGGATTAGCAGCTGACTTTGTCCAGCTATTAAAATCACGATCGGTACTTTTCGCCAGGCCTATGCCTTTAGCTCCCCATAACATCCAATAGGAGAGCGTTGCAGTACCGTCCTCATCCACAAAAGCCCCGCCGCTGAAACAGCCCTCATCGCCATTTCCGGGCATGATGGCATCAGGATGAAAGCGCCAGTGCAGCAAGTCTGTGCTGGACACGTGCCCCCATGAAAATCCACTTCCCTCTCGGTTATAGAGATACATCAAATGATATCTCCCATTATGATAAAAGGCACCATTGGGATCCCCGGGGCGGCCGTTGCCTTCCGGAAAAGCAAAATGATACCCGGGTCGGTAAGGGTCTGCCACAAGACGTTCACGAAACTGCTGGGTAGAAACGATCACCTCCTTCGGGATATCCTGATTAGGCAGAATTTGATCTTTTAATTTTTTATCCTGCGCCTGGGCACCAAGAAATAATAAAACAAAAAGGAGAAGCAGTAATTTATTCATGTGGGCTACTTAAATTGAACAAGGTTGGGAATACATGAATATCCGTAAAACTTCTGAGCTGTTAAAAGAAGATGCGATATCCAGCTAATTATTAAAACAACATCGATGGGAATAAAATGGGGCATCATAGGTTGCGGGAATGTTACCGAAGTGAAAAGCGGCCCTGCATTTAATAAAGTACCCGAATCAACACTTGTTGCCGTGATGCGGCGGGATGCGGAAAAAGCAGCAGATTATGCGCGCAGACATGCCGTTCCAAAATGGTATAGTGATGCCCATGAATTGATCAACGATCCCGAGGTCAATGCTATCTATATTGCCACTCCGCCCCAATCGCATGAAGCATATACCATCGCGGCCCTAGAAGCCGGGAAACCAGTGTATGTAGAAAAGCCTATGTCAACGGATCTGGCAGCCTGTGTGAGGATGCGCGATGCCGCGAACTCGACGGGCATAAAATTAACGGTGGCACATTACAGAAGGGCGGTCCCGATGTTTATGAAGATCAGGGAACTCATTGCTAGCAGGGCTATTGGAGATATCAGGACCGTGAGGTTAGCCATGCTTCAACCCGACCAATCATCCCTGATCGCCAATACCGAAACAAATTGGCGGGTGGATCCGGCGATCGGTGGATTAGGAGGACTGTTTTACGATCTTGCGCCGCATCAACTGGACCTGATGATTCATTTTTTTGGAAACATCCAAAACTCAAAAGGTATGAGTGATAATCAGGCAGGGCTTTATAAAGCAAGAGACATTGTGAGTGGCATGATACATTTTGAAAACAGTATCCTATTTACCGGAACCTGGTGCTTCACCGTGGCGGAAGAATTAAAAGAAGATCGCTGCGAGCTGATCGGGTCAAAGGGAAAGATTTCCTTTCCCATGTTTGGCAACACTGTTCATGTTCAAAAAGGAAGCGCGATAGAGGAGTTAAGTTTCATTCATCCGGAACATATTCAGCAACCCATGATCGAGAAAGTAGTTCAATATTTTCTTGGAAAAGCAGAAAACCCATGCACTGCTGATGAAGCTATTTTGTCGTTGCAGTTAATGGAAAAATTTGTTCGAAGCGAATAATCTTTTAATTACATTATTGAAACAAAAATATGGTTCTATATAATCCGAAAAACTGGATCCTTTCGATCTTTCGTTTTCACAAAGCAGACACATTTCGAACCCTGTTTCCTGCGTTGGTTATCATTGGCTTGTTCTCCTGGGGAATCGTTTACCTTGAAACAGTATTTCTGAAGCTCGGAGAAAATGATCATGCAAAAAACATTAGCGTCATGCATTCGCTGCTGGGGTTTGCGATATCCATGCTATTGGTATTCCGGACTAATACTGCCTATGAGCGTTGGTGGGAAGGCCGTAAACTCTGGGGAGCGTTGGTCAATAACAGCCGAAATTTTGCGATAAAGCTCAATGTTATACTGGCAGGCGATAATCATCATTCAAGGAGTTTTTTCCGGCAGATCATCCCCCTTTATGCATTAGCCTTAAAACGCCATCTCCTGAAGGAGACTACGAAATTTGAACTAGATGAAAAAGCCCACCCCGAACTCCCCGGACTGAACGAACATAGTCACCTACCCAATAAATTGGCTGACAGCATGTTTAAAGAAATGCATAAACTGCATCAGGATAAACAGATCAGCGATGTTCAGTTGTTGATGATGAACAACGAATGGCAATCGTTGACTGATATTTGTGGTGCTTGCGAACGAATTAAGAATACCCCTATTCCGTTTAGCTATAGTACGTTCATCAAAAAGTTCATTTTCGTTTATGTGATCACCATGCCCTTTGGCTTTGCCATTACGATGGGCCTGTATACAATTCCGGTTACGGTATTTATGTTTTATGTGCTGGCCAGCCTTGAATTAATTGCGGAGGAAATAGAAGACCCCTTTGGTAGCGATAGCAATGACTTGCCCATGAATAAGATTGCAGAAAGCATCAAGTTCAATGTGCAGGAGATCATTTCATAACTCCAGTTTCTTTTTCAGGTTTTCAAGACTCTTGGCCATATCGCCGCCAAGCATTCGTTGAAATATGCCTTTGAACAGGCTCATGGGGAATTTTGTAGGTCCGCGGAAGATCCAGGTCACCTTGGTTTTATCGGGAGCGAGCTCTTGCATGACAAATTTTCCTTCGGCGACATTTTTCATAGGCCGTTCGAATCTCAAAGCATAGTGGATCTCCGAACCTTTTACCAACTTGCTGATCTCTTGGCTACCTGCACCCACACTCTTGTCTCTACTATCCCAACTATACACAGCTCCCACTGTTCCATCCTCCCCTGTAAAGGCAGTTTTTTTCGACGGGTCTTTCATATTCCAAACGCTGAAAGTTTCCTGGTTTTGCATGAGCTTCAAAAAATCGAACACGTCGCTCCGCTTGCGGGTAACGTCAATTGAACGCTCTACATACATTTCTGCCATACCCTAGAATTGATTGTGAATAATGATCAAAATCTCAATGCCCTATGAGAGACGTTCCGTCTCCCGAAGTATAAAGTACTCTTATTACACGGGATTAATCTAAATACCGGTTCAATTGCATACGTTGGCCCTGACTAAAAATACAAGAGATAGGCTACCCTGCTGGATATTCCTGACCCCGTAACTTCGGTATCATTGGTCACCATGCCCAAACGAGTTGCTCCAAGTATCGGTTTACGACCAAGAAAAGCATCTATTCCCGCGGAATTTTTTCTGCCCAATGCCCTATCTTCATTCCCATGAAAAATTTAATAGCCCTGTTTTCTGTCGTTTTTCTTTCCTCTGCTGTATTCGCTCAACCATCAGCAAAAAGATTGATTAAGCCGGAAGACATATACAGAATGAATTCCGTATCTAATCCAAAGCTTTCTCCCGATGGCAGTTGGATCCTGTATCAGGTTTCTAAAGCAGACACTGCGAAAGACAAATATGAAAGCAAGCTCTACATGATCAGCAGTTCCGGCGATGAAACCGTTCAGCTCACAGATGAGAAATCTGCCGGGTCCCCCGCCTGGAGCCCCGACAATAAATACATTTCGTTTTTGTCAAAAAGCAAGGTTGAAAACGAGGGCTCCCAAATTTTCCTCATGAACAGGAAAGGCGGCGAACCTTTGCAGCTTACTAATCTGAAAGGAGAAATATTTTCTTACAAATGGTTTAATGATGGTACAAAGATTCTCTTAGAGGTTCGTGAACCCAATACTGCCGATACCGCAAAAACCAAGATCAGGAAACCATTCGAAATCAACCGTTTCCATTTTAAAGATGACAGCGATGGCTACCTCGACAGCAGGCAGGTACATCTTTATGCTTTTGATGTAAAAACAAAGAAGGTGGACACCCTCACAAAAGGAAACAGATCTGAGTCCAATGCAGTTGTTAGTCCCGATGGTAAGATGGTTGCCTATGTCAGCAATATTTCTGAAGACCCCGACAGAAATAACAACAGCGATATCTTCCTGATGGACCTGGCAACGAAACAAACCCAGCAACTCACTACATTCAAAGGCCCGAACGGCGGACCTAAGTTTAGTCCTGATGGCCAATTGCTCCTGTATACCCAATCAACAGGGGAAGGTAACTTTAGCATGTATGAAACATCACAGCTTTACCTCTATCATATCCCAACAAAAAAGAGCACGAATATTTCAGCAACCATAGATCGATCCATCGAAACTGCGTCATGGTCGCACGACGGCAAAAAAATCTATGCACTTGTAGAAGACGACAGGAAACAAAATATTGTGGAGTTTGACGTGGCAAATAAAACAAATCGCAACCTCACATCAAAGGTTGGTTCATACTCGTCTATCGATACCAAATTCTTGTCGGAAGACATTCCTTCAAATCCTTTTACGTAGATCGGCTTCAACGGCGCCAGGAAATCATCGGAGATGCGGGTAACTCTTTTGAATTCATTGTCGTTCTTGA
>JANMHK010000534.1:0-14434 GCA_031375135.1 Sphingobacteriales bacterium
CGTTGTAACTAATTGGCCATTCGCGGATGCTCCATAAATTAGCTAAAAGCAAGGCTGAAGCAGCCATTTCGTATTTGCATACATACACCAAATACTCAATAGCCGATATTGGATAAAAAATACGTCGCCATATTTGTTTTATGCCTGGCCATCCTGCTTAAATCACTGATGATCTTGCATTATACGGATATCGGGGGCGATAAGATCTACCAAACTGCCGCTGCAGTCAATATGGCCCATGGAGACGGATATACAGTTAGGGTGATAGATCCCGTCAACATGGACCTGGAGTATAATAAGGCTATTTCACTATGGCCGCCAGGATATTCTGCGGTACTGGCCACGTTGATCAAACCGGGCATTTCACCTGCTACCGGCACCGTGATCCTGGATATCCTAAACGGAGCCATTTTCCTGTTACTGATCTATTGGTCCACTTTACTCCTGAATTTTCCCTTCGGCCTTCAAATGCTCGTGTTGTTGTTCAAAGGTACCGAGATCAACGATGCGATCTTTACCCTCCCGCCTACCGATTACATGTCGTTAAACCTTTGGTTGATGGCCATCCTGTGCGCTGTTAGATTTCTCGGCACGGGTGGGGCGCTGTTCATGTGGGGTTTTATTTTATCCCAGGCAATGGCTCCCTGGATAAGGTACTCAAACATCCCACTCGTGGTTGTTCTACCTGGCCTGTTGATTTTTCTGGGGATCCTGCAGGGCAGGAAAAACTGGACCCGGTGTGGACTCATTGCTTTGGCATTTTCGGTTATTAGTGTATTCACCCTTTTGTATTACAATCAGAGCAGAACGGGGGCGTTCTTTTATGTACTCGAAACAACGAAGGGGTTATTCCTGAACAACCTGTACTATTTACCGCCCCTGGTCTGGATGAGCCTGATCAATATTAATTTCCCGTTGACACAACTCACGCTCCATAGTTCATTTTCGTATGCTTTCTTCATGAATTTCCTGAAGGTCAGCAACCTGATCCTCATGTTCATATTGCTGGTCTACTTATTAAGAACCACACGTTTTCCTAAGGTCTTAAAACACTATACGGTTAGAAGTTATTTCTTTCTCCTGAGTGCAATTCTATCCCTGGCTACCCTTCTATCCCTGGCTTACCTCAGTATCACGAGGAGCCGGAATTTTCAGATCGACCAACACTGGACCTATATCGAAGAACATCGTTATATGCTTCTGGTTACCGTTACGCTGATGCTGTTTTTCATACATGAGTTCGTGCAAAAAAATCAGATGCGTTTGACCTGGCCCTGGAAAACCTTGAGGATATTGATCCTTTTTATCATCATCTCTGAAACTGCCCATGGTTTATGGATCATCGTCAGAAAACCCATACATCCTTTTGATCATACGGCCCTGCTCTACGGCAACCCTTTGACCACCCGCTTTATCGATCAAAAAATCAAAGAATCTATCCAGGAAGGTTCCCAGTTGATCTTGATGGATGAAGATTACAATCTCCGTGGCTATGGGCTGCTCCAAGGCCAGCGAATCATTGATGATCCAGCCGAGTTTAAATCATCATCCGCTGCCGGCAGAAAAAAGAAGAAAATAGTGTTCAGGGTCAGGCCTGGCCACCAGCGCTTATATGCGGGCTTTTTTGCAAATCCCGGAATAATCGACTGCGGCACAATCGAGCGAGTCAAATTTTATGAATTGAACCTTCCTGCAAAATGATCACGAACAATGAAATATCTTCTTGGTCGTGATCTCATTAAAGTAATGAATGGCTTGTGCAATATTGCCATCAAGGTTATCTGCAATGGCTTTCAAAATTTCCTTCAGCACATTATAGTCGCTGGGCTTCGTGAAAAAGCAAAGCGCGCCGAGGTCGATAGCCCGGTCCGCATCCCCGGCATAGGAAGATGTAGAATACATCATAACTGGTATATTCTGAAACGCAGGCTCTTTTTTTAATTCTTTCAGGAATTGCCACCCATTCATTCCAGGCATGTTGATATCGATAAAAACAATATCGGGCGTATAGAACTCCTTATTATGGAGTTTATCCAGCGCGGCTTTCCCATTATGCTCAACGTAACATATGATAGCCGGATCGATCTCATGTAACGCTTCACTGAATAAACCAGTGTCGTCCAAATCATCATCAACTAATAAAAATCTCTTTGCCATCCGATTTTTCTTAAAGTTAAATCATTTGACCATGCTGGTTTAATGGCAAATGAATGGTGAACCTAGCGCCATTGCCTGGTTTACCTTCTGCTGCTATAGAACCATGATGCCGTTCCACGATCTTTTTACAAAGTGCTAAACCAAGGCCGGTCCCTTCATACATATCTTTTGAATTCAGCCTGGAAAAACTATTAAAGATCTTTTCAGCATATTCCTGCTCAAACCCTATTCCATTATCTTCGATAACCAGCATGACGGAATAATTTTCTTCAGGCCCGTGGATCTCGTAACTGACCGTAATGACCGGAGTCAGGATTTCCCCCCTGAATTTAAGGGAATTATTAACAAGATTATACAGCAATTGGTAAATCAGCACCGGCGCGCCTTCAATAGTTGGCAGGTTGGGGTAATGAATCCGAGCATTCGACTGATCAATGACCACTTCCAAATCCGACTCAATACTTTCCATAAGCCCATTCAGGTCTATTTTCTCTGGTTGTTGCAGGGATGCATTCAGAGACGAATACTGCAATACGCCGTCAATCATAGCAAACATACGGTTAGCGGCAGCATCAATTTTAGCAAGATACCGCCGGGCCGTTTCCGGCAGATCATGCTCGAATTCCCTTGAAAGTCTCGTTCCAAATATCTTGATCTTGCGCAGGGGCTCTTTTAAATCGTGGGAAGCTACATGGGCGAACTGCTGGAGGTCCTCATTCGATCTTCGCAACTCCCGGGTACGCAGGGCGACTAGTTTTTCCAGCTTCGCCGATGATTTTTTTTGGTCGTCGATATCCCCAAACACCCAGATCCATTGGGTTATTCTGCCTTCTGTATTTCTAATAGGTTCTCCACTCAGGGCGTGCCAGCGATAGAACCCATTATGATCGCGAAGCCGGACTTCATCTTTAAAGGTGTTCCCATAACGCATTGCTGTGTTCCACATTCCCATAAATCGCTGATAATCGTAGGGATGTACCATTTTCTCCAGGATATCTTTATCGTCAACATCTAACCCTGAATAGTCGAACCAGCGTGCCGTCTTGTACTCACAATTTCCAGATGAATCTGACATCCAAACCAACTGGGGGATCGACTCAGCAAGCGTTCTGAGTTGCTTTTCACTCTGCCGTATTCTGTATTCAGTGTCTTTCTGGATGGTAAGATCGGTGAGTGTGGATAGCACCATACTGGCTGCACCCTGATCATCCAACAATGGATTACAGGTATAAAAAACCCATTTTGACTTTTCGACATTTAAAAATTCAATCCTAAACACCCCTTCGTTCGACTGACCCGTTTCAAATGCTTTTCTCACCGGGGAATATCCTATTTCGGAAAGATCATGTCCCTGATCGTCAAAAACCCGGTACCTTCTGTTTGCCATTGACCTGATCCCATTCAGGCTCATCTCCTGAAGCAATTCGGCAGAATTCTCCAGCATGACAAACCATGCAGCTCTGTCATTGGCAAAAACAATGTTCATTTTTTTATCGAACAACATAATTCCTGCCGGAACATTCTTCACCGTCAACTCCAGTTGTTCTTTGACTTGTAAGAGTTCTTTTTCCCGATTCTTCTTCTCCGTAATATCTATAGTAATACCAGTTGCAGAAACCGGCTCTAGTTTCTCATTATATATGAACTGGCCTACGGAATGCATCCACAATTCCATCCCATCATTGGCCCTGGTGATCCTATACTCTGCCTCGTAGAGGGAATGATTCAGCCTGGCATGATCAAGCTGGCGATTTACTTCTCCAATATCATCCGGGTGTATGGAGCCGTGCCAATCTTTATACTCCAAATCATCCCTACCCATATCATATCCCCATAAAATCTTGTGGAGATCGGACCATTCGATCCTACCAGACGCCATGTCGAAAAACCAGGTACCCACATTGGCTGAGTCCGTGGCGATTTTTAAATGCGTGGCCAACCTTTGCAGGGAGTGTTCCGTCTTTTTCCGACCTGTGATGTCGTGAATAACACCCACAACGTGCTTTAATTTTCCCCTTTCGTCGAGAACGGGATTAACAGCGATCATGGCCCAAACTACTGAACCTGATTTTGACAGGTACCTTTTCTCCGTAACAAAATTTTGAGCACCGTCCATCATCCGGTTCAACTTCTGTATGCTTAACTCAAGCTCATCATCATGTGTAACGTCAAATATCGTCATACCCATAAGCTCATCATCGCTATAACCGAGCAATTCACAAAAAGCATTGTTTACACGCAGGAATGAGCCCTGATCGTTCAGCTGAATCATCCCCGCTGTTGATACTTCAAAAATGGCCCGAAATTCAGCTTCAGAAAGTTTTAAACTTTCTTCCGCCTGTTTCAGCTCATGCATGTCCGTTGCGGTCCCATACCACTGCACCACCCGGTTATACTCATCCTTTTGCGGAAATGCCCTGCTTAAAAACCACCTATACTCGCCATTTTTCAGTAATACACGGTGCTCAATTTCATATACCGATCCGTCCGCTATTGCCCTGGCCCATGCATCTTTCGTAGGCTGTACATCACTGCTGTGAAGCATTCCTTCCCAGGTCCATCTCCCATCAGGTAAGACCTCTGCGCCTTGAAATTCACTGATTCTGTTATTGTAATAAGATACAAGACCGTCGGGATCGGCTATCCACACCAGCTGGGGCATGGCATTAGCCAGATTCTCGAATCCCGGGGTAATGGTTTTAGACGTCAGAACGCTCGCCATATCGCTATTTCAAGTGAAAGTTATTCAAATATGCACCGAGTTAATGCAGGCAAGCGATCATAAAACCAGGCAGTTTTTCCACATCAATTCCTTTTATAGCAACTGGAAAACCCTATGCTACTTTCTCAGGCGGCTAACGAGCCAGATGATCAGCGCGACGATCAAAACACCTAATAAAATCGCGGAAAAGAAACCTGCTTTAAATATGCCCTCCACCACCTCACAGGAGCTGAAGAACAAAGCTGTTACCAACAGAATAATATTTAAGATTGACCTCATCATACCTAACGAAATATAAATCGTGTGCCATAACCCGTTACGCCCCCAACCGTGCACCAGCTTTTTTAAATACTTTCGTATTTCACCGAACTTCCGTTGAATCAAAACTTCATTCATATCGTCATCCCCGTCTACAATCATGGCAAAGAACTAAATGCTATTGTTGATTCACTACAACAATTAGGCTATAGTCATATCATCGTTGTAAATGACGGCTCGGGAAGAGATATCTTTAACGGGTCGCCACCTAAGGGTATCAGTTACCTGAAACACAGGGTCAATCTCGGGCAGGGTGCCGCCTTGCAAACCGGCTTTTTACAGGCTTTAAAGAACGGTGCGCAGATTGTTGTTTGCTTCGACGCAGACGGTCAACACAACCCTTACGACATTCAAGCCCTGGTGGCCCCACTCCTCAACGCAGAAGCAGATCTAACTACAGGATCGCGTTTTCTTACTGAAGCTCCGGAATCGATGCCATGGGGAAGAAGATTACTGGTAAGGGCCGGCAGATTCGTTAATTATCTATTTACTGGGATCTTGTTAACAGACGCACATAATGGACTTAGGGCACTCAACAGAAATGCCATCGAGAAGATCAGGATCACAGAAAACAGGATGGCACATGCCACCGAAATTCTTTTTGAAGTAAAAAAACATGGCCTAATCCTGAAAGAAGTTCCTGTTAATATCAATTACACAGCATACTCCCGACGTCACGGGCAGTCGTCCTGGAACAGCATTAAAATATTTTTCGACATTCTATTTTATAAACTATTCACATGACCGGCATACAGCTCCTTTTAATCTTTGGCGTTTCGGTACTCGGCATTTATTATGTGATCAGGCTCAGGAAAACAGTGGCCGATCTGATGTTAATGTTGGCCCTGATCGGTATTGCAGTCAGCTTTATCCTGTGGCCTGAGTTGACCAACAAAATTGCCCATGGATTAGGTGTGGGCAGAGGTGCTGACCTGGTGTATTATGTGTGTATCCTGCTGTTCAGTTTCGCCCTGCTAAAACTTTATTCCCGAATGAGAAAACTGGAGCAGGAGTTCACTCGGCTGGTGAGGGAAGATGCGTTGAAAAACGTGGAAAAATTTTAGGTCGTTGAACATTCATCAGAATGTCAACTTTCCCTGATAATAGTCCAGAATCCTCGTTCTGAAAATATACTCATACCTGACCTGCGTCAAATTGAGGGTCGCCCGGTCCAGATTGTTTTTGGCCGACAAGTATTCAAAGGCATTGATCACCCCGGTGTTGAACCGGATCTCATTCGCCCTAAAGGACTCGCTGTACTCTGCAAATTGACGCTGGAAAGCCTGGAATCTGTTGTAACTAGCCCTCATATTGGCATGGGCCTGTTCGATCTGCTGCCTGAGATTCAACTCAATCTGGGATTTTTCCAACTGCGCATTCTTCTCCGTAACCCTGGCCTGAGCCACCCGGTTCCTGGTTCTAAAACTATTGAAAAGCGGAACCTGGGCAGCTACGCCAAAAGAGCTGCCAATATTATTTTTCATTTGATTGCCATAGGCGATCTGTTCGGTATTATACTGCTGCTGGGGAGTATATACAGGCGCTTTCAGATTATTCAGCAACACATAATTATCTGTTTGAACATCAGTCACTCCGGTTTGCACATTGGTTGTTGCAGCGCTGGAATAGTTTGAAAACAAATTACCGTACAACCCAATTCTTGGCATAAAAGCACCTTTCTCAACCGCCACCGACTTCCTGGCACTCTCAACCCTCAATTCACCTGCCCTGACCACCGGTAATTGTTTTTTAGCTGTGGCATAAATATCTTCTGTAGTACCGGGATAAATTTCCGAAGGCATCGGCGCATCGTTTCTTTCCAAAGCAAGGTTCTTGTCGAACGGAATATTTAACAACTGGCAAAGCGTCAATTTCGAAAGCTCCCCACTATTCACCGCATTGATGATGGTAATCTCATCATTGGCGAGCTGGCCCTTCATATCAGACAATTGATATTGACCCACGGCCCCCTCTTTCACCAACACCTGCAATCTTGCCACCTGTGTGCGGGTAACTTCTGCCTGATTTTTTAGATTGATGATCATGTCTTCATTACTCAGCACCTGCAGGTAGTTAAGGATTACATTCATGGTCAGCGTTTCTTTGTTCTGCTGCAAATCCATTTTCGTGGCTTCATGCGTCAGGCTATTCTGCTTGATCAGGTTACGTACCTGCAAGCCATTAAACAGAAGAAGATTACTGCTTAGGGCCAGATTTGATCCGGTAAGCTGCTGGTTGACATAAACGTTCTGGAATGGATCGATGTTCCGCCCGTTGTTCCAACCATAATTAAAATCACCATTAAGGTCGGGCAACATATTCGCCTTCGCTTGCTTTCTGTTGATGTCAGCAGTCTCTACCCTCAGTTCGGTCTGCTTTACCTGGATATTATTTTTTATAGCAATGTCAACTGCTTGCTGAAGACTCAGGCTTGACGTCTTTTCCTGAGCCATGATCCCATTCACCAATAAGACCAACAGCACCAAACACAATATTATTCTACTCGCTTTCATAATTCAATGTCATTAAATGATAGCCCCATCCAACAGGTTAATGATGCGCGTTCCATAGCTCGCATTTTTCTCTGCATGTGTTACCTGTACGATGGTTACTCCGTCATTATTCAATTTCTTAAACATATCCATGATCTCTTCTCCCTGTTTGGAATTGAGATTTCCGGTAGGTTCATCGGCAAGAATAAGTTTTGGATTGACGACCAATGCGCGGGCAATACCTACCAGCTGCTGTTGCCCGCCAGAAAGTTGGGCAGGAAAAAGATCCTTCTTTCCCACAATATTGAACCGGTCAAGCATATCAGCCACCATCGCTTTTCTTTCGGAAGATTTTACGTCCTGGTATAATAAAGGTGTTTCAATGTTCTCGTAGACCGTTAACTCATCGATAAGATGATAAGCCTGGAAAACAAAACCAACGTGGGCCTTATATAATGCAGAACGCTGTTTATCCTTGAGTAGATGTACCGCCTCGCCGAGAAAATACTGATACCCTTCCGAGGGTTCATCCAGCATTCCGAGGATATTCAATAAGGTCGATTTACCCGAGCCAGATGGCCCCATGATGGAAACAAATTCACCCTCCCGTATTTGCAGATCGATCTCCCGAAGAACATAAGCCTTTGCGCCAGACAAATTATACCATTTCGAAACGTTCTTTAATTCAAGCATCTTCAGTGCATTTTTCAGTTTACCTTCTTTAATGATGCCGGATTTTTAAATCCCTCATTTTCAATAGGTTGGATAATTACGAAAGCCTTGACATGTTCATATCCGGACAAGCACTGTCCGCTTTCGAACAGTGTTTATTCGCTTCTCAGGCTATTGGCGGGATTGACACCTGCCGTCCTGATGGCTTGAAAACTAACCGTCAGCAATGCAATGAAAACCACCAACAAGGTGGTTGCCAGGAACACTCCGGGGCCCATATCAATCCTGTAAGGATAGTTCTCGAGCCACTTATTCATGGCCCACCAGGCGGCAGGTATGGCGATTAACGATGCCAAAATGGTCAGTTTAAGAAAGTCTGATGATAGAAGTCTCATCATTTGCATCGCTGAGGCACCAAGGACCTTACGGATACCTATTTCTTTTACCCGTTTTTCAGCAGACAAAGTCGCGAGACCGAACAGACCGATGCAGGAAACAAAAATGGTGACCAACGCTGAGAATGAAATAATCTGCTTCCACTTATTCTCAGATTCGTACTGCCTGACATTCTCTTCATCTTTAAACTTATATTGGTAAGGTTCAAATGGGTGATATTTTTTTACAACCTTCTCAATCCACTTCAAACTGGAAGAGATATTGTCTGGCCTCAGTTTGATCAGCAACTGGCTATATTGATATCGGGGATCCATGATGAACATTTGTGCATTGATCTTCTCTGTCAGGGGAGCATAATGATAATCCCTGACAACGCCCACCACAGTATATTTTCTGTCTTTATCGTAGAAAAAATCAACCACCTCTCCCAATCCATCATTCCATCCCGCCTTCTTCACAAATGATTCATTCACCAGGATAGAAGAAGTTGAATCAGTGGCCATAACCGGGGAAAAATTTCTGCCTCGCTTTATAGGTATCTGATGGGTTGACAGATAATCTGCATCAACTACATCCAGGGCAAAATCAACATCCTTTCCACTGGCCTTGGCTAATGTTGTCCAACCACCGCCCTGCCTTGCAGTTACCGCTTCAATGCCGGGATTGGATTTCAATTCCGCTTTGATGCTATTAAGCTTATCGGCATTCATCCTTCCCGTGGACAAGGTGACCATATTCTTATCATTATATCCGAGGTCCTGTTTGGTAAGAAATTTAAACTGCATGAAGATGGTCATAGTAGCGATGATCAAAAAACTGGCCAGGGTAAATTGCAAAACAACCAGCCCTTTTGCGAGGTAGTTATTGCCAGAAAATTTTAGTCGATTATACAATGTCTCCGCGGGATCAAAGCGGGATATGACCAGGGCAGGGTAAAACCCGGCGAGGAATCCAGTAATGATAAATAACAGTGCATATCCAATGATCAACTTACCATCAAGCAGGTATGTAAACGATAAAGCTTTATTAGCGAGCTTATTGAATATCGGCAAACTCAAAAAAACCAGTGAAATGGCCAGCACAAAGGCGGCCAGGCTCAACAGGTAAGATTCCCCCAAAAACTGGACGATCATTTGGCTGCGCTCACCACCGATCACTTTCCTGATACCTATTTCTTTAGCCCGCTTTAAAGACCGGGCAATGGTCAAGTTGATAAAATTAATGCAGGCTATGATAAGTATGAATACGGCAATGGCGCCAAGTATCTTTGAATAGATAGGGCTGCTGGCATTGACGAGACCGTTCTCAGAAGGATATTTTTTGCTCAAATGGATATC
Source organism: Sphingobacteriales bacterium (assembly GCA_031375135.1). Classification (GTDB taxonomy): domain Bacteria; phylum Bacteroidota; class Bacteroidia; order Chitinophagales; family Chitinophagaceae; genus Pollutibacter. The sequence goes on from JANMHK010000534.1 coordinate 10,095, forward strand.
CAACAGTGGTTGTAAGCCATAAACAAAACTCTCTTTAAAATTAAACTTAGCTCTGGCCTCCTGCAACTGCTCCTTTGCATTTGCTTCATACACTTTCTTAAATTTTGCCTCCACTGCTTTTATGTTGGCATCCGGATGCAGTACGACAAATGTATTCAGGTAGAAATTGATCCACTGATCATCGGCTCCGTCACGTTCCCTGATGCTCATCGGCAGGATCATTGAGATCCGGATCGATGAATTTTGAGGGGAAACAGGAGCAATTCCACTCACGGTAAAGGTCTCGAAACTCCTATCCTTACCCAGCGGAAGTTCAATAGTTTTTCCCAGGGCATCGGTTGTACCGAAAAGCTTTTTGGCTACGTCTTCAGACAAAACTACCTGATGAATATCCTTCAATGCCTGGTTTGCATTTCCCGCCTTTAAAGGAAAGGTGAACACAGAAAAGAAATTCTCATCCGCATAGAAACCCTCCTGTTCAAAAACCTGTTGACCGACCTTGACGGGAAGCATTTCAGACTGTATCCTGACATACTCTTTTACCTCCGGTACCTCACGCTTGAACGCAGGGCCCGGCATCATTCCAGTAATCCCACTTGTACCTGTAAGTTTTCCCGAATCGTCCATTCGCTGATTTATGATCCGATAGATATTCGCGGAGTTTTGATGGAACCGGTCAAAACTTTGCTCGTCTTTATTATATAGGATGATCAGCATACAACAGGCCAGTCCTATGCTTAGTCCGGCGATATTGATGAAACTATAGACCTTATTCCTTTTCAGGTTTCGGATAGCGATCTTAATATAATTGTAGAGCATAAATAGTTGATTATTCAGTTTTCAATGACTTGACCGGATTGGCTAGTGCTGATTTAATAGCCTGTGTGCTTACCGTAGCCAAAGCAATAAATATGGCTGCCATACCTGCCGCAACGAATACCCACCAGTCGATGCCGGTTCTATAAGGAAATTCTTGCAACCAGGTATGCATGGCCCACCAGGCTATGGGTGATCCGATCATAATTGCGACAAAAACGAGTTTGATAAAATCCTTTGAAAGCAAACTCGTGATGTCCGTAACACTAGCCCCCAGAACTTTTCGGATGCCTATCTCTTTAATTCTCTGTTGAGCTGAAAATGCGGCAAGGCCAAATAATCCCATACAGGCGATAAAGATGGCCACCAGTGCAGCGGCAATAAATATATTTCCAAGGTCCTGCTCCGCACGATACTGCTTGTTAAACGTCTCATCTGCAAACAAATACTCATATGGATTTCCTGGAAAAGCTGTTTTGTACATCTTCCCGATAGTTTCAATTTTTTTATCGAGGTTGGTCATGTCAGTTTGGACGATAAAAAAGGAATAGGATACTGATGCCAGGTAAATCACAGGTTCAATGCTTGAGTGTAAGGATAAATGATGGTAATCTTTAACCACTCCGATCACTTCAAAAGGTTGCCCCCAAAGAATATTCTTCCCAACTGCAGATTCTGCAGGTTGAAAACCTAGTGCAGCCGCAGCCTTCTGGTTGATAATGACCTTATGGGAATTGTTCCAGCTCTTCATAGCATCATAAGCAGAAAACGGATGTCCTTCGGCGAACTGAATCCCATAGACATCAAAAAAATTCTCATCTGCGATAAACATATTGTAGCCCTTCTTCTCATCACCCGGCGCGGGATTCTCCCTGGTGATACCGGCCGTAGAAAAATTATAGCCCCTGCCCGGTATATTATTGGACGCAGCTACTTTTTTCACAAAGGGAAGATTCCGCAACTGGTTTTTGAATGTGGCATTGCGTTCGGCCTGGCCCTCGCTGGATACTGTAGGCCCTTGTATCAACAAGAGCTGATCCAGCTTCATACCCAGCGACTCTGTTTTCATGAACGTGAGCTGCTTAAATAGAATGATCGTCCCAATGATAAAAATCACTGAAATGGAAAATTGGAACACAACAAGCACCTTCCTCAGTGAAATTCCATTGCTTACCCGATCTATTTTGCCCCTTAGCGTTTGCACGGGTTTATATGAGCTGAGTACAAACGCCACATATCCGCCTGAACAAACTGATCCGAGGAGAATCACCATAGCGGATACTGCTAAAAACCAACCCCTGTTCAAGTCGCGTAGTGACAATGGTTTGCCGGTAAACTGATTGAATAGTGGTTGCATGACCTGAACAAAGGCAAGCGCCAACAGGGTGCTAAGCAAGGTGATCATGAGGGTTTCCGACAGATGATGCCTGACAAGTTGCCATCGTGTAGCACCCAGTACTTTTCTCACTCCCGATTCACGGGCACGCCTAAGTGCTTGTACAGTAGACAGATTAATATAGTTAACCCATGCGATGAGTAAAATGAGTAAGGACACTACCGTAAGCATAAAGACTAGCTTATAACTGCCGAATGTTTGGTAAGGATAAGAGAAATCAGGTGCAAGATGAAGATGCTTGAAAGGCTGAAACACTACTGACACCCCTGCATTCACCGGTTGTGCCTTTCTGGCAAAATCAGTCACCTGTGCTTGAACGGCAGCGGGGTTCGAACCCTTCTTCAGCTGAACAAACATGGCGGTGAAAGCATTGCTTAACGTATTGGGATCCGCCCAATCATTTCCGTCCCTGTTACCAGCTGACTCGAGCGTATGTATGGACAGCAGGATATCAGCTTGAATGTCGGAGTTTGCAGGTATGTCTTTGATAACAGATGTCACCGTGTAGATCGCATTCCCGAACTGGTTACTCATGGTAACGGTTTTGCCAACGCCATTCACGGTTCCGAATAACTTCGTGGCCATTGTTTCTGTCAGAGCCATTGTCAGAGGCTGACTCAGACTTGCAGTTCCACTCAACAATGGAAAGCTAAAGGCTTCCAAAAAATTACCGTCAACATACAACACCCTCGATTCCCGGAAAGCTTTTGCTTCTTTCTGACCCTCCCGGTAACTGATCACACCAGCGCCAAGTCCGTCAGCCACCCTTACGGCATGCTCAATGGCAGGAAAGTTCTGCTTCAACACCGGAGCATAACCTGGCTCAACGTAGTAAGACTCCCCTTCTTTATTGGAAATTACCAGTCGGTATAATTCATTGAAATTTTTATGAAACCGATTGGCTCCCCATTCCGAAGCCACAAATTCTGCAATCAACAGAAAAACGGAGATGCCCAATGCGAGTCCCACAATATTGATTGCGGAGAATACCCTGTTCCGTTTGATGGTCCTGACTGCTGTTTTGAATGTGTACATAAAATTCTAATGAATTATGATTCTGTTCTTAAACTGATGACCGGATTTGCACTTGCCGATCTAATGGCATATGCACTGATCGTAATCGCAGCGATCAGCAACACCATGATTGATGCTACACCAAATACCCACCACTGTATCGGCACCCGGTAAGCATATTGTTGCAGCCATTTATTACTGGAAAGCCATGCCGAGGGAATTGCGATAAACGCTGCGACCACAACCAGTTTCAAAAAATCTTGCAGCAAAAGTTTTACGATGGCTGCGATATCTGCTCCGAGCACCTTCCTGATGCCGATCTCCTTAACTCGTTGTTCAGCTGAGAACACGGTCAATCCCAATAGGCCCAGGCATCCCACAAAAACGGTCAACAGGGAAAAGAAGAAAATAATATTGGCCACATAACCATCTTTCTTGTAAGTATTATTGATCGATTCACTGACAAAACTAAATTGAACTTGATCTTCCGATTCATATTTTTTAAAATGTAGGGCGATCTCCCTGATCGCTTCAGCCGTTTTTCCAGGCGCCGTTTTTACAAACAAACTGAAATAGCGGTCCCGCGGCTGATACCGAAAAATAAAAGGTTCAATGCCGGAGGTTAAAGACTTAAAATGAAAATCTTTCACTACCCCGATAATACGTCCTTTCGCACCCCAGAAGTTTATTGTTTTTCCCAACACCAACTGATTATTCAAACCCATTTTCTTAACCGCGGATTCATTGACTATAAAATTCGCAGTATCGTTGGTGACCTGCTTCGAAAAATTACTACCACTTAGAAGCTTCATATTAAGAGCTGGAATAAAATCCGGATCTACATTTGCCTGGGTGATCAGGAATTTTTCATCTGGTTGCATGCCATCCCACTCCATGTAAGTTGAGTTATCCACGTTCACCATACTCATCGTTGCCGGCGCTACTGCCAGAATACTGCTCTGACTCAAAAGATCTTGTTTATACAAGGCCGACTTCTCTTTTAGGCTTCCAGAAAGGCGCACATTGATCAATTGCTCTCGATTAAAGCCAAGGTCTTTCTCCTGCATGAAACTGAGCTGACGATAGATAAAGAAGCTGCTAATGATCAATGTTA